>CAIPLM010000232.1 GCA_903865895.1 uncultured Rhodospirillales bacterium
GGTACAAGCGCACCCCGGCGCGACGCGCTGCGGCCTGCACGGTGCTGGGCGACACGCCGCGGGCGGCAGCGACCTTCACCGCCGATATCTCCCCGAAGCGCAGAGCCTCTGTCTCCTCCGGGCTGAGAGCGAAAGGCGTCATGGTGTCTGTTCCTTGTTCTTGGGTGTGCGGTCACGCTTCACGCCGGCCAAGCGGCGCTGGCATGAGGGGTAATTGCGCCAGTTCTGGTTCCAGTAGTGATTCGCGCAAAGCCCTTTGCAGTGGACGGTGCTGGTGCAGCCGTCCGCCGTGCAGATCGACTTGACCTTATACTCGCGGCCAATGCCGGCGGCGCGGCAGGCCCGCCACAGGTGCGGGTAGTCGACGTGCATGCGCCGGGCGACGGCCGCGACGCTCTCGCCCGCGCGCACGGCGGCGACGGCCTCGGGGGGCACGGGGACGCGGGTCATAGCGTGGCCTCCTTGCGTTGCGCCGCGACCTCGGCTTGGCGGCGGGCGAACAAAAGCGACATTTCCCATAGCTTGCGCTCTATGCGGGCGCAGCATTCGGAGGATTCGCGGTCAGCGTTTATTCGGGCTTCCACGATCGCCCAGGCGCGAGCGCCTTCCTCGGTCAAAACACCAGCCCTCCCGCGAGATGCCGCACGCGCCCGTCAGGGGTGACGGTGGCCACCTCGGCGCCGTCGCGGGTAATCAGGCAGTCCTCGCCATCAGTCGCGGCGCGCTTGGCGGCCTGACGCACGGCGGCGGGGTAGTTGGGGCGGCGGTCGAGCGTAACGCCGCGGCCGAGTTCGGGCCACAGCGAGCGGTCGGCGGGGCGGATTTGATAGGGCATGGCGTTACTCCTCAGCGGAAGGGAGGGGGTGAGCGTCGAGGATCGACAAACGGGCGAGAGCATCGGGATTGTTCCGCCAGTGCTCGCGGGCGTCCGGCAAGAGGAGGTCGCGACAGCCAGCCATAATCCGCCAGTCGCGCGCGTGCGCGACGGCGCGGAAGTGGTATCCGCGGGGATCGTAACCCAGGCAGATGTAGCCTTTTGCGCCTCGCAGATAGGCGCCTCGCAGATCGGCGCCTCGCAGATCGGCGTCTCGCAGATCGGCGCCTCGCAGATAGGCGCCTCGCAGATCGGCGCCTCGCAGATCGGCGGCTCGCAGATCGGCGTCTCGCAGATCGGCGCCTCGCAGATAGGCGCCTCGCAGATCGGCGCCTCGCAGATAGGCGCCTTGCAGATTGGCGCCTCGCAGATCGGCGCCTCGCAGATCGGCGTCTCGCAGATCGGCGCCTCGCAGATAGGCGCCTCGCAGATCGGCGCCGTCGTACGTAAGCAAAATGGCGTTAGTGAAACGGTTTTTGATGACAATAGTCATGGCGTCAGCCCTCCGCCGTGTCGCGAAGCACGCGGGCCACGCTCGCGACGCTGTAGCGGGCGCCGTCGGGGGTGCGGATCAGGCCGTAGTCGGCAATGAATGCAGCAGCCCGGACGCGCCAGACGTTTTGCAGCTTGCCGCAACGCACCTTGGCGCGGCTGGCCATCGTCGCGGCGTTATAAAGCCATTCCTCGTTATTGATCCACAGGCTGACGTTCCCGGCGTTCCAGGACGGGTGGCCGTTGTACGGTTTGGCGGTCATGGGCGTTACTCCTAGGTTGGCGTTGCTTACTTTACGCCGCGCGGGGCAGGCGTCAAGAGGGAATTTACAGGTCGTAGTCTTCGAGCGCGTGGCGGGTGATATCCTCGGCCGCGGCGGCGCTGATGCCGTAGCGCGTGCTGCCGGGCTGGCCGGGGCGGAGTTCTATCGTCACCACCTGGACAAGCTGCCAATCGCCTTTGGCGGTGCGGCGCATGGTGAACTGCGTGCCCTTGGCGGCGTATTTGTACGCCTTCGCCGCGGGGCCGGCGGCGCGCACGGTGACGCTGGCGCCGGCGCGGTTGGCGATGGTCACGCCGTCGGCGGCGAGGCGGCGTTCGGCATCGCGGGCCGCGGCGATGGCGTCGGTGGCATCGAGGGTGAAGGACGATGCGCGGCCGTTCACGGCGGCGAAGGCGGCGGTCAA
>CAIPLM010000233.1 GCA_903865895.1 uncultured Rhodospirillales bacterium
AGAATCCCGGGCGGTCGGTGATGGCGAACTCGATGCGGCGGATCCATTTGGCGGATTTCCACAGGTACAGCCGGGGGATCAGCACCCGCACCGGCCCGCCATGCTGGCGCGAGATCGGCTCGCCCTCCCAGGAATGCACCAGTAGCACATCCTCCTGGTCGAACTGCTCGCGCGTCACGTTCGTCGTGTAGCCGTCGACGGCGTGGAAGACGACGTGGCGCGCCTTGTCCGACACCTCCACCATCGCCATCAGCGCCCGCGCCGAGACGCCCTGCCAGCGATTATCGTAGCGCGACCATTGGGTGACGCAGTGCATGTCCGACACGCGCTCCACCATCGGCAGCGCCATGAACTCGTCGAGCTTCAGGCTCAGCGGCCGGCGCACCGCGCCGTCGATATCCAGGCGAAATCGCCGCTGGTCGATGATCGGCTGGATACCGAGATCCAGCACCGGCCAATCCTTCACCAGGCGCTGGCCGGGGGGCAGGCGATCGAACTGCGGATCGCCCACCGTGCCGGTAATCAGCCGCCCATCCGCCGCCCAGCGCTGCTTGGTGCGGATCAGCTTCTCGTTGGCCCCCTCGGGGGTGTCGGCGTCGGTCTCCCTCATGGCCATCACTTTGCCTTGGCAAGGGAGACGGTCAGGTTACGCATCGACCAGCCGAGCTCGGCATGGCCGCTGCCGCAATGGAATGCAGCGTTCAGGTGAAACATCACAAACCCATAGTCCTTTGGATTGAGTGAGGAGTGGAGGGTCGGATAGGTCGTGCGCAGAGCGGACAACGCCAACTTCAGGCCCTGATAGCTCACCTGAAAGGTAAAGGTCCGATACCCCGTCCACGGCATGCCGGTCATCGAGCCGCTGCCTGGCAACTGGCGCACCCACGTCGAACCCGCGGCCAGCGGTGTGTTCAGCATATAGCTACCGGACGGCTGGTCATATCCAACCGATTGAAGACCGGGGTGACTGCTGTTGAGAAGGAATATCTTAATTCCGTTCGATATTTGCACCTTCCTGATCGGATCCAGATATTGCAGGTCCGCCGAGACGAAGACATTGTTGAAGGGCGTGGTGCCGCCGACCGCCGTCGGGACTTGCAGATCGAAGCTTACGTTAATGGCACCATTGGTGCTCGCGAACGGATATTTCATGCCGGTGGGGCGGAACCGGTACTGCGGAGCGATCTCCATTTTGCTGCACATACCGAATGACGATAGGTCATCGGAATTGAGATAGGCACCAACTGAGCCACCGCTTGCCTGGGCGATCGTCGTGTTTGGCCGATTGACGTATCCCAACTGGTCAACGCTCATGCTCACAACATGCAGCCCGGTCTTGGCCCCAGCATCCCAGTTCGAAATTGGCACCAGTTGACCATCAATCCGATAAGGGTTGGGCTCCCAGATTACCATCCCGAACTGCAAGAACGGAAAATGTTCGGCCCCTGAATGCGGATTGAACATCAACGGTCCGAGGGCCGATATGTATGGCTGGGTCACTAGCACCTGGGCATGTGCGACCTCCAAGGGGGCCATGAAAAATGCGAGCGCGGTTGCGATCGCAAGGCGGTGGGTCGCTAGCATCACCGGCACGACTCCTCGATGAAGATCAGACGCGGTATCGCCCTGCCGTCCTTCACCATTAAAGGTCGACCCGGTAGATCCAACCTAGCAGGTCAGAAGATGAAATAAACTCTAAGAGATTGTAATGTACCCGGTGGGGACCGAGGTATCGCCGCCTCGCCTCAGCCGCGATCGCGCATCAGGCGGGACTTGTCGCGCTGCCAGTCGCGATCGGCGATGGCGTGGCGCTTGTCGGCCTTGTTGCGCCCGGCACCGAGGCCGAGCTGCACCTTGGCCATGCCCCGCGGATTGAAGTGGATGTCGAGCGGCACCAGCGTCATGCCGTCCCGCGCCACCGCGCCGAGCAGGCGGCGCATCTCCTTGCGCTTCACCAGCAGCTTGCGCGGCGCCCTCGGCTCGAAGCGGGAGAGCACGCCGCCCTGGTATTCCGGGATATAGGCGTTGAACAGGTAGAGCTCACCCTCCCGCTCGCCCGCCCAGGCCTCGGTCAGCGTCGCGCGGCCGGCACGGAGGCTTTTGACCTCCGGGCCGAGCAGCACGATCCCTGCCTCCAGGGTCTCCTTGATCGTATAGTCGAACCGCGCCTTGCGGTTCTGCGAGGCGATGCCGTGGCTGATCAGACTCGATTTTTTCTTCGCGGCCGCGGCGTTCATCGCACCATCAGTTCAGGATGCCCGCATGCGCCATGGCGGCCCGCACGCGTGCGCGCGTGGCCTCCGCCGGGGGCGCAAGCGGGAGACGGACATGCTCGTCGGTGAGGCCGAGCAGGGAGGCGGCGTATTTCACCGGGCCGGGCGAGGTTTCGCTGAACAGCGCATCGTGCAGCGGCACCAGCCGCTCCTGGATCGCCATCGCCTCGTCATGCCGGCCCTCGTTCCACAGCCGGTGCATGTCCGCGCACAGGCGCGGCGCGATATTGCCGGTGACCGAGATGCAGCCATGCCCGCCGACCGCGAGGAAGGCGAGCGCCGTGTGGTCCTCGCCCGAGAACTGCATGAAGTCCACGCCGCATTCCCGGCGCGTGTGGTAGGGCCGCGCGAGGTTCGCGGTGGCATCCTTCACGCCGACGATGTTCTTGATCTTGGCCAGCCGCCCCATGGTCTCGGGCGACATGTCGACGATCGAGCGCGGCGGGATGTTGTAGATGATGATGGGGATATCGACCGCATTGGCGATGCTGGAGAAGTGCAGATACATCCCCTCCTGCGTCGGCTTGTTGTAGTACGGCGTCACCAACATCGCCATGTCGGCGCCGGCCTTCTTGGCATGCTGGGTGAAGTCGAGCGCCTCGGCGGTGGAGTTGGAGCCGGTGCCGGCGATCACCGGCACGCGCCCGGCGGCCACCTGAACGGTGATCTCGACGACGCGCTTGTGCTCCTCGTGGGTCAGCGTCGGCGATTCGCCGGTGGTCCCGGTGGGCACCAGACCCGCGGTCCCCTCTTTGATCTGCCAGTCGATGAACTCCGCGAGTTTTTTCTCATCGACCGATCCATCTGCCCGCATGGGCGTGATCAGTGCGACGAGATTGCCTTTGAGCATCGCGAGTTCCTCCGCTTGGTATCCGGTTGTCAGCCGCCCAAGCTAAGGCGCGCTCGCCTTGGCCGCAAGCCGGGTCTCGCAGGGCACCTATTCCACCGTGCGGGCGACCATCTCCATCAGGAAGGCGGCGGGGTCGGCGATGTCGCGGATGTTGACGTGGGCCAGCTGCACGCCGGTGTTCGGGTAGTTGCCGTCGGGCGAGGTGTAGATGAACATCTCTCCATCGTGGAAAATCCGCGCCTCGATCAGCCCGGGCGCCGCCTCGGCCTGCTGTTCGAGGGTGATCACCGGGGGCGTCGGGGTTTCCAGCGGCAGAACGGGTACGGCTGCATCGCCGGCCGCGGCCTCCACCGCCACATCATCGAAACCGGGCGGCAAGGTCAGCACCACTTCCAGCGGGGAGTAGTGCGCCAGGGCATCGCGCAGCCACATCCATTCCGCGCGTTCGAGATACTCGGAATCCCGGAAGGACTGCTCGATATGCGCGACATCATAGGTGTCGCGGATCTCCACCAGCCAGGCATTGCGCTCGCCACGCAGATACTCGATCAGCGCGGGGATCTCGCGGTAGTTGGATTTATAGGCCATCGCGATGTAGCGCAGCCGCGGCGCCGCCTTGCCCTTGGCGAAGGCGGCCAGCAGCTTGTCCCAGTTCTCCATGAAGATGCGATAGCGCGCGCCCTTGCGCATGCGCTCGTAGATCGCGGGGTCGCGCGATTCGATGGAGACGTTGATGTTGGACAGCCCGCTATCGGCCAGCGCCTCGAAATATGCGTCCGGCATGCGCTTGGCCAGATTGGTGGTGTAGGTCATCACATGGGCATGCTCGCGCGGGATGCTGCGCAGGAAGCCGGTGAGATTCGGGTGCATGGACGGCTCATGCAGGCAGCTCATCCAATGCCCCTCCGGCCCGACGAAGGGCAGCAGGCGGATGGCTGCGGCGAAGGTCTCGTCCGTCATCGCGTTGGTGCGGTGCACCGGCGCGTGGTCGAACAGGCAGAACGGGCAGCGCAGGTTGCAGTTGTCGACGATATCCATCGCAATGTAGCGCAGCGGCCGCCATTCCGTCTGGATCTCGGGCGCCTCCTCCACCACGTGCCCGTTGGCGGTGGCGCGCACGATGAGATGCGCGTGGTCCTCGGGGGAGAGCGGCTCGGGGAACACCACGCGGAACCCGTGCAGCGCATCGCCCATGCCGAGCGCTCCGAGCACCCGGTCGTAGCGGTCGGCCATCGCGGTGGCGACCACCCGCTCGGCGCCATCGCGCGCGATCACCACCTCGATCGCCACTCGCTCGCCGGGATCGGCCGGGTTATGCACCCATCCCTCGACATGGCGCAGCGTGCGGGCGCGCAGATAGCCGACCATGGCGCCGAGCGAATCCTCAAGTTCAAGCCCGGTCTCGCTGGCGCGCACCACGATATCGGCGGGGTCGACGCCAGTCAGCGGCGGGGTGAAGACGAGGCGGAAGCCGCATTGCGGGTCCGGATGATCCACCGCGGCGAGCATCGCATCGGGCCGGTCGGCCACCCCGGTGGCGAGGCGCTGTTCGCCGCCCGGGCCCTTCAACACCGCCTCCACCGCAAGGCGGCGCGACATCTCGACCGGGTCCTGCAACCAGCCGGCGACATGGGTCAGCGCCCGCTCCCGCACGTAGCCAACCGGCGGCGCCGGGGCGAGATCGAGCCCGACGCCGCTGCCGGCCGCGCGGATTTTCAGCCCGGCGAGTTCCTCCGCCGCCAGCGGCGGATCAAAGGCGATGCGGAAGCCGCATTCGGGGGTTGGGTGGCCGGTCCTGGCAAGCCACTGGTCACGCCGGTCGGCGAGGGCGTGGCCCACCACCACCTCCCGGCCGCCGCGCGTGACCACGGCCTCCACCGATAGCCGCCGATCCGGCTGGGTCGCGTCCTGCAGCCAGCCGATCACCACCTCATCGGTGACGCGGCGAGTGTAGCCGTGCAGGCGTGGGGAGAGGGTTTCAAGCGGCCGCAGCGCGGTGACCGGCCAGACCTCGATCGACTCCCACTCCGCCTGGCTCAGCGGCGCGTCGAAAGTGAAGCGGAAACCCCGATTCGGGTCCGCCATGCCCTGCGTCGCCAGCGCATGGTCACGCAGCCCCGCGATGGTGCTGCCGAGCAATCGCCGGCCCGCGGGTGACGTGCAGTAGATCTCGACCTCGACGCGCTGCGCTCGGTCCCGCACGTTTTCCACCCAACCGCGGACCTGACGCGCGGAGCGCTCGGCGAGGTAGCCGATGAATACCGGGCGGGGCGGAAACACCTTCTGGTAGGCCGGCTTCAGCACGGCGCGCACCGGGGCGGGGAGCAGGAACTGCAGATCGGACAAGCTCATCCCGCAAACTCCCTCGGATCGTCATCTGGATCGCGATGGTTTGCTTAGCGCAAGCGCGCGGAGCGTCAACCCCGGACGCAGAATGCACGGAACCGCCGGAGCCGGCGGCGGATGATCGCGGGGGCGTGTACTGCCCCCCGGATGCAGCGGCGCGCAAATCGCGATAGAAGGGAGCATGCGCCGCTTCCTCCTCCCCCTCCTGCTCCTCCTGACGCTGACAGCCAGGCAAGCCACCGCCCAGCCGCCACCCGACGCGACGGCGCGCGACGTGATGGCGCTGGTGCGGGCCGATCGCTGGTCGGAGGCCGCCGAGGCGGCGCGCCGCTATCCGGACCCGGTGGTGGGCAAGCTGGTCCGCTACTTCCAACTCATGGCCCCCAACGCCGCCACATCAGCCGATATCGCCGCCTTTATGGCGGAAAATCCGGACTGGCCGCTTCAGGGCAGCCTCGCCCGGCGGCGCGATGAGGCCTTGGCCGGCGAACCGGATGACGCGGTGGTGGCAATGCTCTGTGCGCGCGAACCGCCGCAGGCGCTAGCGACAGTGCGACACTGCCTGGAGACCGCCCTCAAGCTTGGCCGTGTAGCGGATGCCAACCGGATGGCCCGCCGCGCCTGGGCCTCTGGGATCACCGATGCCGCGGCCGAGCAGCGCTTCCTGCACGAGCACGCCGCGCGTCTCGGCCCGGCCGATCAGCTCACCCGCATGGAGCGGCTGATGCAGGCCGACATGTCACGCAACGAGGCCGGCCGCGCCGCCGAGGCCACCGCATTGCGGCAAGCCGCGCGGCTGGCGCCGGCCGAGCGGACGCGCATCGAGGCCCGGCTCGCCTTGCGCCGCGACGATCCGTCCGCCCTCTCCCAACTCGCCGCCCTGCGCGAGTCGGACCGCATCGAGCCCGGCGTGTTTCTTGACCTCGCGGCCTACCTCCGCCGCGCCGGGCAGGACGAGGCGGCGCAGGCCGCCTGGCTTGCCGGCGGCGGCGTGGCGGAGCGTGCCGCGGCCGAGCGGCGCGGCGCCTTCTGGAGCGAACGGAACATCATGGCCCGCCGCCGCCTGCGCCAGGGCGACGCCGCCGGCGCCTACGCCATCGCCGCCGGCCATGCGCAGACGTCGGTAGAGAACGCCGCCGACGCCGAATTCCTCGCCGGCTTCATCGCGCTGCGCCGGCTCGATAACCCGGCCAAGGCGCTCACTCATTTCCGCCGCCTCGCCGAGATGTCGAGTGCGGTGATCACCCAAGGGCGCGCCTGGTACTGGATCGGCCGAGCCGAGGACGCCGCGGGCAATACCGAGCGGGCGCGCACCGCCTACGTCACCGGCGCCCGCTGGCCGAGCAGCTTCTACGGCCAGCTCGCCGCGATGAAGGCGGGCGATACCGCCGCCGCGCTGGCCCAGCGCATCACCTCAACCACCGACCCCGCGGCCGACTCGGCGCGCATGATGGATTGGGCCAGCCGCGACCTCGCCCGCGCCGCCACCTACCTCGCCGGCTGGGGCGAGGCGCGCCGCGCCCAGCCCTTCCTGCTCCGCCTCGACGAAATCGCGCCGGATCCCGAGGACAAGGCGCTGATCGCCCGCCTCGCCACCGCACTCGGCCTCACCGAAACCGCGGTCGCGCTCGCCCGCCGCGCCGGGCGGGAGGGGGTGATCCTGCTCGGCACCGGCTGGCCGCAGCCGGTCACGCCGCCGACCAACACGGCTGCGGAACCGGCACTCGCCCTCGGCATCATCCGCCAGGAGAGCAGCTTCGACAGCTCCACCGTCAGCCCGGTGGGCGCCCGCGGCCTGATGCAGCTAATGCCGGCCACCGCCTCCCAGGTGGCCCGCACGCTGAAACTGCCGGTCTCGGTACCCGCCTTGGTGCTCGACCCCGCCTATAACATGCGCCTCGGCACCGCCTACCTCGCGGACATGCTCACCCGCTTCGATGGCGCGGTGGCCCTCGCGGTGGCGGCCTATAATGCCGGCCCGGCGCGCGTGGTCGACTGGCTCAACACCAACGGCGATCCGCGCCAACCCACCACCGACGTGCTGGACTGGATCGAGACCATCCCCTTCGGCGAGACGCGCAACTACGTGCAGCGGGTGGTGGAGAACCAGGTGATCTACCGGGCCAAGCGCGACGAAATCCGCCCGCACCCGCTGGCCGCACAGCTCCGATGAACCTTCCCCGCCTGATCGCCAGCGGCTTCGGCAGCGGGTTGGTGAAATTCGCGCCGGGCACGGCGGGTTCGGCGGTCGCCCTCGTGCTGGGTGCGGCGATGATGCACCTCTTCCCTCCTGCCCTGCCGCTCGCCGCGGCGGGCGCCTATCTCGCCGGGCTATGGGCGGTGCGCGAATGTGCCGCCGAGGATGATCCGGGCTGGGTGGTCATCGACGAATTCTGCGGCCAATGGATCGCCATGCTGGCGCTCGCCACCCCCAGCCCCGCCGGGCTGCTCGCCGCCTTCGCGCTGTTCCGCGCCTTCGACATCGTGAAGCCTGGCCCGATCCGCACCGCCGAGCGGCTGGGTGGCGCGCAGGGCGTGATGGCGGATGACGTGGTGGCCGGCGGCATCGCCGCGCTGCTGATATGGATGGTGCGAACCGGCTGGCCCGGGCTATTGGATTGAGCATGCGCACGGTGATCGGCATCGATGGCGACCGCTTCACCCGCAACGGGGAATGGACGCACGCGGGCCGCACCTTCCGCGGCACCGACATCTCCGGCCTGCTGTTCAACTCCCGCATGGTCAACGCCATCGTCGATGACCGCAACCAGGCGACCCGCGGTGTCTGGGCCTATCCCGACGGGCCGTGGGACCCCGCGCGCAACAGCTTCGAATTCGGCGCCGCCCTGCCCGCCTACCATCGCCACGGGCTCGATGCGGTGACCATCAACATGCAGGGCGGCTCGCCGCAGGGCTATAGCTGGAACCAGCCCTGGAACTTCTCCGGCTTCGCCGCCGATGGCACCCCGCTCTCCGACACGCTCGGCCGGCTCGACCATGTGCTGGAGGCCGCCGATGCGGCTGATATGGCGGTGATCCTCGGCGTGTTCTACGGCGCCGCCGCCCGCCGCCTGGTGGGTGAGGCCGCCGTGATCCGGGCACTCGACGCCACCGTGGCGCACCTGATGGCCGGCGGCTGGCGCAACGTGATGCTGGAGATCGGCAACGAGGTGGATAACCGCGCCTTCACCCATGAGGCGATCCAACCCGCGCGCTGTGCCGAACTGATCACCCGGGTGCGCGAAGCAAGCTGGGGGCGGCTCAAGGTGAGCACCAGCTTCAACGGTGGCGTGGTGCCGCCCGATCATATCATCGGGGTGAGCGATTTCGTGCTGCTGCACGGCAACAACGTGGAAGACCCTGCCCGCATCGCCGAATTGGTGGCCGAAGTGCGCGCTTCGCCCGGCTATCGCGGCCAGCCGATCCTGTTCAACGAAGATGACCATTGCGGCTTCGAGGACGACGACAACAACATGCTGGCCGCCATCAAGTCCCGTGCCGGCTGGGGGTATTTCGACTACCGGCGCATCCGCGAGGGGTTCGCCGATGGCTATCAGAGCCTACCGGTGGACTGGGGCATTCGCTCCGCGCGCAAGCGCGGCTTCTTCCGGCTGCTGGCCGAGGTGACAGGAAACAAGGAGCCGGAATGATCGACGAGACGATACTGGCGGCAGCCGAGGCGCTGCTCGCGCAATGCCGGGCAGCCGGCGTGATGGTGGCGACCGCGGAAAGCTGCACCGGCGGGTTGATCGCCGCCACGCTGACGGCGATCGCCGGCAGTTCGGACGTGGTGGAGCGCGGCTTCGTCACCTACTCCAATGAGGCCAAGGCCGAGCTGGTCGGCGTCGATCCCGCGCTGATCGAAGCGCATGGCGCGGTGAGCGAGCCGGTGGCGCGGGCCATGGCGGAGGGCGCGGTAGCACGCTCGCGCGCAGGGCTCGCCGTCTCGGTCACCGGCGTGGCAGGCCCCGGCGGTGGGTCGGCCGCGAAGCCGGTCGGGCTCGTCTGGTTCGGCTGCGCCCGGCGCGACGGGCCGACGGTGACGGTTTCGCACATCTTCCCCGGCGACCGCATGGCGGTTCGCAAGGCGACGGTGGCCGAGGCGCTGCGGCTGCTTGCGCAGCGCCTCGCGGGCTGAACGCTACAGCGGCGCCTGCTGAGTCTTCTTGGCACGCATATGGGCGTGCACGTCTTCCTTGGTGATGTAGCCCTTGGCTCCACGGTCGATTACCTGGAAATCGCGGACGACATTATGAAGCTTTGCAGCCTGCGCCTGAGCGAGCGTCAGGCGCCCGTCATGCGTGGTGTTCGCGGCATCGAACCGCTTCTCGAACTGATGCTGGTTCGTCTTCACCGCGGGGGCGGAAGATCCAGGGGCAGGGGCCGATTGCGCCGGTGCCGGCGCTGTTTGGGCGAGAACCGGCGCAGCAAGCAGCATAGAGCCAAGGACGGCAGCAATGAAACGCATCAGACAAACTCCTCGTGGATTCGAGACTAGTCTACCGCCGGCCCCGCGCCCCGGGACCGGCGTGTTGCTCATGGCCCCTTTGCAACCACCTCGCGGATCACCTGAATCGCCGTCTCGATATCGGCTGCCGAGATATCGAGGTGCGTGCAGGCCCGGGCGCGCCACTGCTTGTTGATGTTGAACCCTACGCCGAATTCGCGGCAGCGGGCGTTCAGGGTGGTCGCGTCGATGCCGGTGCCGGTGGTGTCGAAGAACACCAGGTTGGTCTCCGGCATCTCCACCACGATGCCCGGAATCTGCGCGAGGCCGCGGGCCAGCGCCTTGGCATTGGTGTGGTCCTCGGCGAGGCGTTCGACATGGTGATCGAGCGAATAGAGGCAGGCCGCGGCGCAGATGCCGCCCTGGCGCAGCGCGCCGCCCATGCGCTGCTTCCAGCGCCAGGCCTGGCCGATCACCGCGCTCGAACCCGCCAGCACGGCGCCGAGTGGGGCGCCAAGGCCCTTGGTGAAATCGAGCCACACCGTGTCGTACCCAGCCACCATATCCGACGGCGCGATGCCGGCGGCGACAGTGGCGTTGGTGAGGCGGGCGCCGTCCATATGCGTCACCATGCCCTGCTCATGAGCAAAGTCGGCGATCGCGTTGAGGTCATCCAGCTTCCACACGGTGCCGCCGCCGGAATTGGCGGTCTGCTCCACCTCGACCATGCGCTGCGGTGGCGAATGGCGGGATTTGCTGCGGATGGCGCCCTTCAGCGTGTCGAGGCTGAACTGGCCGCGCTCGCCGCGCAGCCCGGTGATCTGCGCGCCGGCCAAAGCGGCCGCGCCGCTGCCTTCGCTGGTCAGGATATGCGCGGTCTCATGCGCCAAAATCTCGTCGCCCGGGCGGCACTGGGTGATGATGGCGATCTGGTTGCACATCGTGCCCGAGGGCATGAACACCGCGGCTTCCTTGCCGAGGAAGGCAGCCATGCGCTCGCACAGCTCGTTGATGGTGGGGTCGGTGCCGGCCTGCTCGTCGCCGACCTCGGCCTCCATCATCGCCGCCTTCATCGCCGGCGTCGGCTTGGACTGCGTATCGGAATAGAGGTTGATGCGCACCGGGGGCGTGCCACGCGGCGTCGGGGGCGGGGCGTAGGAATGCTCGTAGGACATCAGGCTGACTCCAGGACTCAAGAATGCCAATCAAGCAGCATCAGCGAAAATGCGCCAGGGGGCCGCAGGACGGGGGGACGTGCTCAGCGCGCGGCGCTGACGGTCGCCAGCCGGCCGACGAAGATGGTCGGGCCGATCGGGCGGCCGGTGGTCGATCCCCCCTCCTGCTCGACGGTGATCTGGATCACCATGTCCGGCGCCGGGGTGAACAGGCGCGCGGGGATGGTGAGCTGGCGCACCGGCTCATAGGGCAATACGCCAAGATTGGTCGGGGCCTGCGCCCCGACGGCCACCGCCCAGATTTGCAGCACCTTGCCGGAGGGCGCTTGCAGCACCCGGCCGGAGGCGGCGGGGAGGTTGATGAAGGTGAGGTCACCCTTGCGGTCGCGCTCGAGCAGCACGCCGGGTAGGTTGCGGTCATTGGCAAGCACCGCAATCAGACGCTCAGCGGGGCGCCGAGCGTAGTACAGGTAGCCGGCAGCGCCGAGCATGCCGAGTACTGCGAGGCCGGCCACGACCCGCCAGATGTGATAGCTGCGCCGCTCCTGGCGCACCCGCGGCGCCTCGGCCGGGGCGACCCTCGCTTCGATGCGGTCCCACACATTGCCGGGCGGCGGCTCCGGCCGGGCCAGAACCGTGAGCGGCGCCAACCGCGCTTCCCAGGTCGCAACCGCTTCGCGCCAGGCGGGGTCGACCTGAATCGCGGCGCGCACCCGCTGAGCGTGGCGCGTGTCGAGCAGGCCGATGACGTAATCCCCCGCCATGACTTCGCGCCCGGCCACGCTGGTGGGCAGACCATCGAGGGCGACGCTCGCCGCCGCCCCCGTCCCCGGGCCGGTGCCGCTCATGTGAGATTGGCCCGCAATGTCAGCATGGTCCGGTGCAGCCATGCCGGCAGCTTGGCGGCCAGCAGGTCCAGCTCGCCGGCGAGCTCGGCATAAGAGAGGCCGTTGACATAGGCCATCACAACGCCGCGCCGCCGATCGGCGTCGAGCCGCAGCAGGGCCTGGTGCAGATGCTTACCGGCATCGGTCGCCAGCAGGCCGTCGAGCCGTTCGGGATCAACCAGCAGATCATCCTGCATCGCCTCGCCCGGCGGGATTTCACGCCCGAGTTGGCGCGCGATATCCAGCGCGGCATGACGTACCGTGGCTGCCACCCAGGCTTCGGCGCTGCTCTGGGCTGGATTGAACCGCGTGGCCTGCGCCCAGATCCGCACGAAGCCTTCCTGGAGCGCATCGGCAGCGGCTACTCGGTCACGCAGGATGGCGACGGCAAGGCCGAACATGCGAGCGGATTGGCGGACATAGAGCGACCGCAATGCGGCCTTATCGCCACCGGCGATCTTCGCCAGGGTTCCGCCTAGGTCGGTTTCGCGTGCCATGTTTCCCGGACGTCAGATTGTCGAAAAAACGATAACGATCCCATTAGCACGGGACACCGCAACATTTCCAGCCCGATATCACCGATCACGCCGGTCGGCTGCGCGGGCCGGCCTGAAGGCTGGGGGCTGCTGGTACACCGTAGACTGCCCGCGCTCGCGTAAGGAATGCGTTAACCATGCGGCGGACTGCCTCGTGGAACACCACGCCGATGGCGGCCTGCAGGATGCGGCTGCGGAACTCGAAATCGACGAAGAAATCGACCTTGCAGCCCTTTGGGTCCGGGGAAAACGTCCAGTAGTTGTTCAGATAGCGGAAGGGGCCGTTCTCGTAGCGCACCTTGATCCCACCTGGCCGATCCAGCGCGACGCGGCTGGTGAAGCTCTCGCGGAACGGGCCAAAACCGATGGTGAGGTCCGCCACCAACTCGGTCTCGGATTTGGTCCGCACCCGGGCGCCGACGCACCAGGGCAGGAATTGCGGATAGCGGCCGACATCGGCCACCAGGTCGAACAACTGCTCCGGCGTGTAGGTCACCGCGCGGCTTTCGGCGTGCGTCGGCATCAGGCGGCAGCGGCGCGGACGGCCTGGAGGGCGGCGAAATCAGCGTCCGCGTGGTAGGAGCTGCGGGTGAGCGGAGTGGCCGAAACCAGGAGGAACCCCTTGGCGCGCGCCAGCGCCGCATAATCCGCGAAGGCCTCGGGGGTGACGAATTCCGCCACCGCCGCGTGCTTCACCGTGGGCTGGAGATACTGGCCGATGGTGAGGAAATCGACGTCGGCGATGCGCAGATCATCCATCACCTGCATGATCTCGGGCCGCGCCTCTCCGAGCCCGACCATCAGGCCGGACTTGGTGAAGATGGTCGGCGCCAGGCGCTTCACCGTGTCGAGCAGGCGCAGCGACTGGTAGTAGCGCGCACCCGGGCGGATCGAGGGATAGAGCCGCGGCACGGTTTCCAGATTGTGGTTGAACACGTCGGGATGCGCCGCCGCCAGCACCTCCGCACCGCCGGGCTTGCGCAGGAAATCGGGGGTCAGCACCTCGATAGTGGTGCCCGGCGCGGCAGCCCGCACTGCGGCGATCACGGCGGCGAAATGCGCGGCCCCGCCGTCGGCGAGATCATCGCGATCGACCGAGGTGATCACCACGTGGCGCAGCCCGAGCTTGGCCACCGCATCCGCCACCCGGTTGGGCTCGGTTGCGTCGAGTGGGTCAGGATGGCCGGTGCGCACGTTGCAGAAGGAGCAGGCGCGCGTGCAGGTGTCGCCCATGATCATCATGGTGGCGTGGCGCTGCGACCAGCACTCGCCGATATTGGGGCAGGCCGCCTCCTCGCAGACGGTGGTCAACCCATTGCTGCGCATCAACTCCCGCGTCTCGTGGTAGACTGGGTGATTGGGCGCCCGCACCCGGATCCAGGCCGGCTTGCGCTGGATCGGATTGTCCGGCCGGTTGGCCTTCTCGGGGTGGCGCTCCGTGCGGTGGTCTACGGTAATGCGCGTGATCATGTTACACCAAAAACCTCAGTGAGACTGCGACAGGACCCCGGACACGCGTTCGGAACCAATGTCCTCTAGTCGTCAAGATATACATAGAACCCCTTGTTAGTGCACCGATCTGACGCTGGGACAAGTTTGGTCTTTCCTTTCGAGGAAAAGCCCACCTTCACACTTGAAACCAGGCCTTCAGATTTCGCCAAATTATAAGCACCTAGCAAACTATCGATATAAGCGTCAGCATGCACCCGATATCGGACATCTTCAAAAATGAGCTTTGCGTAAGCACTGGGGTCGCTCCGCTTTACGTCTCCATTCAGAGACCGCCAACTTGGATTCTTCTCGCGGAGCGGCACCACCACACGTTCAACGAACTCCTCGTATGAGCCGAATACAGTTACCACGAAGTCAATCCTTCCGGTTGCAAACACTCACCTCTTCTTGCCTCCTAGAAGTGGATGACCCGCTTATAGGCGTCAAGCACCGCCTCGTGCATGGATTCCGAAATGGTGGGATGCGGGAAAATCGTGTGCATCAGTTCCGCCTCGGTCGATTCGAGCGTCCGCGCGATGGTGTAGCCCTGGATCATTTCCGTCACCTCCGCGCCGATCATGTGGGCGCCCAGCAACTCCCCGGTCTTGGCGTCGAACACCGTCTTCACCATCCCCTCCGGCTCGCCCATGGCGATCGCCTTGCCGTTGCCGATGAACGGGAAACGGCCGACCCGAACCTCGTGCCCCGCCGCCTTGGCCTTGGCCTCCGTCAGCCCCACCGAGGCCACTTGCGGCCGGCAATAGGTGCAGCCCGGCACGTTGGACCAGTCGATCGGGTGAACGCCGGCGACGCCCGCGATCTTCTCGACGCAGATCACGCCCTCATGGCTTGCCTTGTGCGCGAGCCAGGGCGGCCCCGCGATGTCGCCGATGGCGTAGACGCCGGGCTCGCCGGTGCGCGCCCATTCATCGGTCACCACGTGCGTGCGCTCGACCTTCACGCCGGTGCCTTCGAGGCCCAACCCTTCGACATTGCCGACGATGCCGACCGCCGAAATCACCCGATCCACCGTGATGTCCTGCGTCTTCCCCCCCGCCTCGATGGTGACGGTGACGCTGTCGGCACCCTTCTTCGCTCCCTTCACCGCCGCCGAGGTGATGATCTTCATCCCCTGCTTTTCGAAGGACTTGCGGGCGGCGGCCGAGATCTCCTCGTCCTCCACCGGCAGGATGCGGTCCATCATCTCAACCACGGTCACCGAGGCGCCGAGGTTCAGGTAGAAGGAGGCGAACTCGATGCCGATGGCGCCCGAACCGATCACCAATAGGGATTTCGGCATGGCCGCCGGCACCATGGCGCCCTTGTAAGACCAGATCAGCTTCTCATCGGCTTCCAGCCCAGGCAACTGCCGCGCCCGCGCGCCGGTGGCGAGAATGATATGCGGCGCCTTCAGCGTGGCGACGGGCTTGCCGTCCTTCTCCACCGCCACGGTCTGTTTGCCGGCGAGCTTGCCTGCGCCGTCGATCACCGTGACCTTGTTCTTCTTCAGTAGATGCGCCACGCCCGACGAGAGCTGCTTGGCCACCCCGCGCGAGCGCTTGACGATCGCCGCGAGATCAAACCGGATATTATCGGCGGCGAAGCCGTAATCCTTCAGATTGTGCAGGAGATGGTTGATCTCCGACGAACGCAGCAGCGCCTTGGTGGGGATGCAGCCCCAATTGAGGCAGATGCCGCCAAGATGCTCCCGCTCAACCACCGCGGTCTTGAGCCCGAGCTGAGCGGCGCGAATGGCCGCCACATAGCCACCGGGGCCGCCGCCGAGGACGATCAGGTCGAAGGACTGCTCAGCCATGTCGCATGCTCCTTGTGAAGCGGATCGTGGTCAGCCGCGCGCGGCCATCGCCGTCAGCGCGTCGCCGGTGAGGCGCTGCACCGTCCAGTCGTCCATCGCCCGTGCGCCGATGCCGCGGTAGAAGCGGATCGCGGGCGCGTTCCAATCGAGCACGGACCACTCCATCCGCACGCAGCCCTGCGCCAGCGCGCGGCGGGCGAGTTCGCTGAAAATGCGGGTGCCGATGTCGTTACCGCGATGCTCCGGCAGCACGAAAACGTCCTCGACATAGAGCCCATGGCGGCCGGCGAAAGTGGAGTAGTTGTAGAACCACAGGGCAAAGCCAACCTGAATCCCGTCCTGCTCGACGAACAGCGCCTGGCAGCGGGCGGGAGTGCCGAACAGCGAGCGCTCGAGATCGGCCTCGGTGGCCTCAACCTCATGCAGCAGCTTCTCGTATTCGGCGAGCGCGCGGACGAACCACAGCACCCGCCCGGCATCGCCCGGAACGGCGTCGCGGAAGACCAGTTCGCTCACAGCATCAGGCTCACAACATGAGACTCAGGGGATCCTCGATGATCCGCTTCAGCTCCGCCATGAAGGCCGCGCCGAGCGCACCATCAATCACCCGATGGTCAGCCGAGAGGGTGCAGGTCATCACAGTAGCCACCGCCAGTTCACCGCCCTTCACCACCGCGCGCTTCTGGCCGGAACCGACCGCGAGAATGGCGGCCTGCGGCGGGTTGATGATCGCGGAGAACGATGAGACGCCGAACATCCCCATGTTGGAGATGGAGAACCCGCCGCCCTGAAACTCATCGGGCTTCAGCTTGCCGGCCTTGGCGCGGGAAGCCAGATCGCGCATCTCGTTGCTGATGGTGGCGAGGCCCTTCTGGTCGGCCTTGCGGATGATCGGCGTGATGAGCCCATCGGCGATGGCAACCGCGACGGAGATATCAACATCGTCGTACATCACCATCGCGTCGTCGGTCCAGGACGCGTTGACCTTGGGGAAGCGGCGCAGCGCCACGGCGCAGGCCTTGATCACCAGGTCATTGACGGTAATTCGGAACCCGGTCTCGCCCTTGGGGCCACGCTCGGAGAGGTCGGTGCCGAGCTTCAGAAGCGCATCGATCTCGATATCCATCGCCACGTAGAAATGCGGGATGGTTGATTTCGATTCGCTGAGGCGGCGGGCGATCACCTTGCGCATGGTGCTGTGCGGCACCAAGGCATGCGGCGCAGCAATGGGTGCGGCGGGCTTGGGCGCCGGGGCGGCAACCGGAGCGGGCGCCGCAGCGACTGGAGCAGCGGCGACCGGGGCGGCGGGCTTGGTGCCGCTGGCCAGCGCCGTCTCGATATCGGCCCGCACGATGCGGCCATTGGGACCGCTGCCTGGCACACCGGTCAGATCGAGCCCGGCCTGCTTGGCCATGCGGCGGGCGAGCGGCGAGGCGAACACACGGTCGCCCGAGGATTCGGCGGGAGTGGCCGCCGGCGCGGGCGCCACAATCGCCGAGACTGGTGCCTGTGGTGCGGGGGTTGCGGCCATGCGGGCCGGAGCGGCGGCGCTCGGCACCGCCTCGCCGGCATCCACCAGAATGGCGATCGGCGCGTTCACCTGCACGCCCTCGGTGCCATCAGCCACCAGGATCTTGCCGAGCACGCCCTCATCGACCGCCTCGACCTCCATGGTCGCCTTGTCGGTCTCGATCTCGGCGATCACGTCGCCGGCCTTCACCACGTCGCCTTCCTTCTTGAGCCAGCGGGCAAGCGTACCCTCGGTCATCGTCGGGCTCAGCGCCGGCATCAGGATGTTGGTGGCCATTTCGGTCTCTCCCCTACAAGCCCCGGTTACAAGCTCCGGTTCAGAACAGCTTCTTCGCGGCGTCCACCACCCATTGCGGCTGCGGCAATGCGAGTTTCTCGAGGTTGGCAGCATAGGGCAGCGGCACATCCTTACCGTGCACGCGCACCGGCGGCGCGTCCAGCCAATCGAAGCAATGCTCGATGATCTGCATGTTCACCTCGGCGCCGATGCCGGAATAGGGCCAGCCCTCCTCGACGGTGACGATGCGGCTGGTCTTCTTCACCGAGGCGACGATGGTGTCGGTATCGAGCGGGCGCAGCGTACGCAGGTTGATCACTTCGGCGCTGATGCCCTGCTCGGCCAGCACCTCCGCAGCCTTCATCGCCACGCCCACCATGATGGAGAAGGCGACGATGGTGACATCCGTCCCCTCACGCTCCACCTTGGCCTTGCCGATCGGCAGCACGAAATCAGGGTCGGTCGGGCAGTCGAAGGTTTGCCCGTACATGATCTCGTTTTCGAGGAACACCACCGGGTTCGGGTCCTGGATCGCGGCGCGCAGCAGACCCTTGGCATCGGCCGCAGACCAGGGTGCGACAACCTTGAGGCCGGGGCAATGAGCGTACCACGAGGCGTAGCACTGGCTGTGCTGCGCGCCGACGCGCGAGGCGGCGCCGTTCGGCCCGCGGAACACGATGGGGCAACCCATCTGGCCGCCTGACATATAGAGCGTCTTGGCGGCGGAGTTGATGATCTGGTCCATCGCCTGCATGGCGAAATTGAAGGTCATGAACTCGACAATCGGGCGCAGCCCGTTCATCGCCGCACCCACGGCCATGCCGGTGAAGCCATGCTCGGTGATCGGGGTGTCAATCACCCGCTTGGCGCCGAACTCGTCGAGCAGGCCCTGGCTGATCTTGTAGGCGCCCTGGTACTGCGCGACCTCCTCGCCGAGCAGGAACACGTCGGGGCTGGCGCGCATCTCGATCGCCATGGCATCGCGCAGCGCCTCGCGCACGGTGATCGGCGCGGTCGCCCCCCAATCCTTCTCGGCGGCGAGCGGCGCGGCGGTTGGAGCAACGGCATGGACCACCGGCGCGGCAACTGGTGCCGCGACCGGAGCGGCCGCCGGTGCCGATGCGCCCTCGCCGATCACCGCGATCGGCGTATTCACCGCCACGCCCTCGGTACCCTCGGGGACCAGAATGGCCGATAGGATACCCTCGTCCACCGCCTCGACCTCCATGGTCGCCTTATCGGTCTCGATCTCGGCGATCACGTCGCCGGGGCGCACCATGTCGCCGACCGACTTCAGCCAGCGCGACAGCTTGCCCTCGGTCATCGTCGGCGACAGGGCCGGCATCAGGATCTGGTTGGCCATGGTCTCAGCGCTCCACCAGGATGTCGGTCCACAGCTCGGCCTCATTGGGCTCCGGGCTGGTCTGCGCGAAATCGGCCGCGTCCTGCACGATGCGCTTCACCTCATCGTCGATCCGCTTGATCTCCGCCTCGTCCACGTCAAAGGCTTCCAGCTTGTGCCGCGCACCCTCAATGCAATCCCGCTCGGAGCGCATCTTCTGGATCTCCTCGCGGGTGCGGTAGCGTCCGGGGTCAGACATCGAGTGGCCGCGGTAGCGGTAGGTCTTCATCTCCAGCAGAAACGGCCCCTTCCCCGCCCGGCAATGCGCCACCGCGATATCGGCCGCCGCCTTCACCGCGCCGACATCCATGCCATCCACCTGCAGCGAGGGAATGCCCCAGGGGGCGCCGTTCTGCGAGAGGTCATGGCTCGCGGTCGCGCGGTCGACCGAGGTGCCCATGCCGTATTTGTTGTTCTCGATGACGTAGATGCAGGGCAGCTTCAGCAGAGCGGCGAGGTTGAAGCTCTCGAACACCTGGCCCTGATTGGAGGCTCCGTCGCCGAAATAGGTCACCGCCACGCGGTCGGAATTGCGATAGGCGTTGGAGAAGGCGAGCCCGGTGCCGAGGCTCACCTGAGCGCCGACGATGCCGTGGCCGCCGAAGAAGTTCTTCTCCTTGCTGAACATGTGCATGGAGCCGCCCTTGCCGCGGGAATAGCCACCCTCACGCCCGGTCAACTCCGCCATCACGCCGCGCGCCTCCATGCCGGTCGCCAGCATGTGCCCGTGGTCGCGGTAGGAGGTGATCACCTGGTCGCCGTCGCCGAGCGCCATCTGGATGCCAACCACCACGGCCTCCTGGCCGATATAAAGGTGGCAGAACCCGCCGATCAGACCCATGCCGTAGAGCTGCCCGGCCTTCTCCTCGAAGCGGCGGATGAGCAACA
>CAIPLM010000234.1 GCA_903865895.1 uncultured Rhodospirillales bacterium
CCGCTGCCGGGGAGGGCGACGGCCTGGTCGGCGGCGCGGATGTGGAGCGAGGCGGCGTCATCGGCGGAGTGGATGGCGGTGGTGGCGATGCCGGCCTCCGCGGCGCTGCGGGCGATGCGAATGGCGATTTCGCCGCGATTGGCGATCAGCAGACGGCTCGGCATGGATTTCCTCGGATTTTTCTTATTGGTTCGGCGTGGGCGCAGGCTAGATCGCGGCGTCGGCCTCGGCGGCGGCTTGGTCGAACACCGCTTCGAGCCAGGGATTGGCGCCGCGCACGCCCGCCACCACGGCGCGCGCCCAGGCGATGTATTCCTGCTTGCGCTCGGCGGGCCAATTGGCCGGCGGGCTTGCCTTCATGGCGCGCAGGTTGCTGGTTTTGTCGGCGAGTTTGAGGATTTTGGCGCGGTCCGACGTCTTGGCGGCATGGGCGATTTGCAGGCGCTTGCGTTCGGCCTTGGGCAGCGCCTTGTCGTCGGTGACCGCGGCGACCAGGGCGGTGACGTCGGTGCCGAAGCGTTCGGTGATTTCGGCTTCGGTGATGCCGCAATCCTCGATCGCGTCATGCAGCAGGGCGGCGATGGTGAGGTCGGCGTCGCGCCCGCCGGTGGCCTCGGTGACGAGGTGGGCGACTTCGAGGAGGTGGTTGATATAGGGCTCCTGCGCGGCGCCCTTGCGGCGCTGGTCGGTGTGCCAGCGGGCCGCGGTGTCGGCGGCGGCGAGAACGCGGCGGAGGTCACTCATTGTCCGATCCTTAATAATGCGGGGCCTTGGTCGCGCAGCCAGGCCATGGCGGCCTCCTGGTGCGGGGTGAGCGTGCCGACCAGGGCCCAGAAATCGCGGCCGTGGTTCATGTGGCGGAGATGGGCGACTTCATGGGCGGCCACGTAGTCCTGCACGTGGCGGGGGGCCATCACCAGGCGCCAGGAGAAGGCGAGGCTGCGGTCCGCCGCGCAACTGCCCCAGCGGCTTTTGGTGTCTTTCACGCTGACGCGGCGGGGGTGGAGGCCGGCGAGGGCCGCCTTCTGCATGGCCAGCGCGGCGAGTTCGCGGCGGGCTTCGGCGCGGAGGAAATCGCCGACGCGGCGGGGGAGGAAGGCGGGATCGCCGCCGACCAGCAGGGTGTCACCCTCCAGACGCGCCGGGCCGGGGGTGCCGGTGTGGCGGATCACCCGGTCGATCCCGTGGAGTGGGATGGTGGCGCCGTCGGCGAAGGGGATGGCGCCGGGCAGGGCGGCGAGGCGCTCGGCGACCCAGCCGGCATTGTCCATCAGGAGGGCGAGGCCGGCCTTGCGGGAGGCGCGGCCGGGGAGGGTGACGATGATGGCGCCGCCGCGCGGGTCGATCCGCAGCGAGACCCGCCGCGCCCGCGCGCTGCGCCGCCACTCCACCTCG
Organism: uncultured Rhodospirillales bacterium; assembly: GCA_903865895.1. GTDB lineage: Bacteria > Pseudomonadota > Alphaproteobacteria > Acetobacterales > Acetobacteraceae > CAIYPH01. The sequence goes on from CAIPLM010000234.1 coordinate 1,396, forward strand.
GCGGAGCCGTGGGGGAGGTGGATGGTCTCGGTGGTGGTCTCCTCGGTAGGGCGTTTGGGCGCGGGCTTAGCGATGGCGGGCTTAGGCGGGGTGGGGGCAGGGGCGCGGGGGGAGGGGGAGAAGGTCTCCCGGAGCAGCCCCCACAGCGACAACTGCCCCCGGATCATGCCGCCTTGGCGAGGCTGAGGCCGCAGGCGTCGAAGGCGGCGTAGAGCTTGGTTGCCGCCTCGGCGGAGAGGCGCATATGCGGCGGGCGCATGTTCTGCCAGGCGGGGTTGCCGGTGTGGCGGGCGATCAGGGCCTTGAGGCCGGGGATCAGCGGGGCGGAGACGACGGCCTTGCGGATGGCCGAGAGCGTCACCTGGGCTTCGGCGCCCTTGGCGTTGTTCCAGTTGGCGTAGACCACTGCGCTCATCGCGCTGCCGACATTGGCGGCGGCAGTGATGCAGCCGGCGCCGCCGGCGTTCAGCAGGTCATGCAGCGCGCCATCGTCGCCGCAGAACACCTCGAACCCGTCCTTGGCGTAGTGGTCGGCGTAGGCGCGGGTGTTGGCGAAATCGCCGGAGCTGTCCTTGATGCCCTTCACCTTGCCGGGATAGGCCTTGAGCAGCCGGCCGATGAGGTCGATCCCGAAGGGGACGGCGGATTGGGCGGGGAAGTGGTAGAGGTAGATCTTGATGTCGCCGCCGACGCGCTCGATCACCTCGGAGAAATAGGCGAACAGCCCGTCATCGCTCGGGTTCTTGTAGAAGAAGGGCGGGAGGAGCAGGGCGCCGCGGCAGCCGAGCGATTCGGCCTTGCGGGTGAGCAGCACGGTGTCGGTGATGGCGGTGGTGCCGGTGCCCGGCATCATCACGCCAGCGGGGACGCCGCGCTCGACCAGGCCTTCCATGACGGCGATGCGCTCGGAGATGCCGAGCGAATTGGCCTCGCCGGTGGTGCCGAGCACGCCCAGGCCGTTGCAGCCATTGGCCAGCAGCCACTTGGAGTGGGCGGCCATGCGGTCGAGGTCGATCGAGAGATCGGCGTTCATCGCGGTGAGCACGGCGGCATTGACGCCGCCATAAAGGGCGTTCGACATCATGGAGAGGGTTCCTTAGGGGGCTTTTTCGGCCGCGGCATCTGGCCGGGCCAGTCCGCGAGGTGGTGTTCGAGCATGCCGGCACGCTTTTCGGAGAGCGCGCGGCCGCGGATGGAGACGCCGGCCGCGTGCACCGTCTGCGGGTCGCCGGAGACCAGGGGGTGCCACCAGGCCAGGGGCTTGCCCTCGTCGATCAGGCGGTAGGCGCAGGAGGGGGGCAGCCAGTCGATCTCCTTGAGATCGGCCTGGGTCAGCTGCACGCAATCCGGCACCTTGCGGCGGCGGTTGGTGTAGTCCGAGCATTGCGCGGTTTCGAGGTTCAGCAGGCGGCAGGCGACGTTGGTGAAGGCGAGGTCGCCGGTGCCGTCATAGCGCACCTTGTGCAGGCAGCAGCGGCCGCAGCCGTCGCAGAGGGATTCCCATTCCTCCACGGTCATGTCCGCGAGGGTCTTGGTCTTCCAGAACGGCAAGGGGCGGGCCATGGCGGCAATCTAGCCGCCCTGGTGCGCCGTTGCTACCGGGGGGGTTATTGCGCGTAGCGGGCGAGGATTTCCTGCAGGGGCGCGGCGCCGGGGTTCTGGCCTTCCATGCCGATGACGATCTGCTGGGCGCCGATCGGCTTGCCGTAATAGGCGGCGTTCCAGTCGGACTTGTTGGAGATCAGGCTGCCCTCCAGCGAGATGCCGGCGAAGGCGCCGCGGGCCTGGGCGAAGGAGACGATATCGGCCCGCAGCGCGGCGGTGGTGGAGCCCGAGACGCCGGCGCCGATGCTGGCGACTGCGACGGAGGCGTCGGCACCGAACTTGAACTGGCTGTCGAGCAGGGCCTGGAGGCCCTTGTCGGTCAGCACGATGAAGATCATCTCGGCATCCTGCACGCCGATTTGCAGGCCGAGCGAGGCGCTGCCCATGCTGTAGAAGGCGGGGCCGGACCAGGCGCCGTTGCTGGCGTTGCGCCCGACCAGCAGGCAGCCGCCGCCCTGGCCGCCGATGAAGAAGCCGGCCTTGAAGATTCGCGGGCAGACCATGGCGCCCTTGGCGCGCTTCATCAGGTTGCGCGCCTCGGTGGCGTTCTGGTCGCCGAGCATTTCCTGCACCACGAGGGTGGAGCGATCGACCAGGGTCTGCTGCTCGGTCTGGGCGTGCGCCCGGCCGGCGAAGGCGGACAGCGCGAGGATGGCGATAAGCAGGAGGCGGTTCATCATGTGTCTCCGTCTGTCAGATCGGGCCGGGCCGAGGCGCGACTCGGGGATGGCGGAACAATATCTTGCACAGTGCGGCGGCTTTGCGGCGCCGTTCAAGCGTTACGCGCTTTCCAACGAAAGCTTCACCCGTCGGCAATGATCGGCCCAACATTGATGAAGTGTCAGGCCGGCGGCACTACCCTCCCCCGCCCCCTCCCGCAAACGCGGGAGGGGGGAGGTTTCCAGGCTCAGGCGCCGCAGATCTCGTTGGTGCAGACCACGCTCCAACCGCGCGGATGACGTTCGAGGCGGGTCAAACCGAGGTTGTGGACGGAGAAATGCAGCGCGGCATCCGGCCCGACGCCGAGGGCATGGCCGATCGCGGCGCGGATGGTGCCGCCGTGGCTGACCACCACCACGTCCTGCCCTTCATAGGTGATGGCGAGGCGTTCGAGCGCCGGGCCGACGCGGAGCATGACGTCGGCCATGCTTTCGCCGCCGGGCGGGCGCTCCTGGCCGGCCAGCGGCCAGAACGGGTGGGCGGGCATGGTCAGTTTTCCCGGCACGTCGGCGTGGGGCAGGCCGTGCCAGTCGCCCATGGACTGCTCGATCACCTGGAGTTCGACCGCTAAGGGTTGGGCGGGGTAGCCGTCGCGGAAAATCGCCTCGGCGGTGCGGCGCGTGCGGGAGAGCGGCGAGATCACCCAGGCGGCGGGCTGCGGCAGGCGGCGGGCCAGGGCCGCGTAGGTCGGCCGGGCGGATTCCAGCGTGTGGGGGCAGAGCTCCACGTCGGTGGCGCCATAATTATAGGCGCGGGCGTTCTCCTCCACGAGGGCGTGGCGGATGAGCCAGAAATTGGTTTGCGGCATCGTTTATTCCCCGATGGACATGAGCGCGCCGCGCACGCGGGCGGCGCGGAATTGGCGGGCGAAGAGCAGCCCGGCGGCGGCGAGCCAGAGCAGATTGAGCCCGGTTGCGGCGGTGAGGCTGAACCAGGGGAAGGCGCTGCCGGCGAGGAGGGCGCGCATGCCCTCGAAGACATGGGCGGCCGGGAGGGCGAGCGCGACGGGCTGGAGGTAGGGTGGCAGCACCGAGACCGGGTAGAACACCGCGGCGAAGGGGGTGAGGCCGAACAGCACCGACCAGGCCAGCGCCTCGGCCCCGGCGCCGTGGCGCAGGATGAGCGAGACCACGCCGAGCGAGACCCACCAGCCCATCACCATGAGGTTCACCGCCAGCACGATCAGCGGCAGGCCGAGGGCGAAGAGGTTGTAGGCGTAGAGCACCCAGGCCAGCAGCACCGCGGGCAGCACGCCGGCGAGCATGCGAATGACGGACATGGCGATCAGCGCCGCCACCAGCTCCCAGGGGCGGAGCGGGCTGACGAAGACATGGCCGAGGTTGCGCGACCAGATTTCCTCGAGGAAGGAGATCGCCACCCCCATCTGGCTGCGCAGCGCGACCTCCCAAAGCAGTACGGCGCCGAGCAGCATGCCGAGCGTGACCGCGCCAGCGCCCGGTGTGCCAGCGTTGGCCATACGTCCAGCGAAGAAGCTGGCGGTGAAGCCCCAGATGCACATTTGCAGGGTCGGCCAATAGGCGAGTTCCAGCAGGCGCGGCCAGGAGCGGCGGTAGAGGGCGAGATGGCGATACATCATGCCCCAGATGCGGCGCAGCGCTGGCCTCATGCGGCCGCTCCCGTGTTTCGGGCAATGTCGAGGAAGACGGCTTCCAGCGTGTCGCGGCCGTAGCGGGCGAGCAGGTCGGCGGGGCTGCCGCGATCGACGATGCGGCCGCGCTTGAGCATCAGCACCTCGTCGCAGAGGCGTTCGACCTCGGCCATGTTGTGGCTGGCGAGCAGGATGGCGCAGCCGCTTTCGGCGCGGTAGCGCTCCAGCCAGGCGCGCACCATGTCGCCGGTATCGGGGTCAAGGCTGGCGGTCGGCTCGTCGAGCAGCAGCACGTCGGGCCGGTTGATGAGGGATTTGGCCAAAGCGACGCGGGTCTTCTGACCGGCCGAGAGGTCGCCGGCGGGGCGGGCTAGCAGCTCGTGGAGATCGAGCTGGCTGGCGAGTTCGGCGATGCGGCCCTTGGCATCCCGCACATCATAGAGATGGCAATAGACCATGAGGTTTTCGAACACGGAGATGCGGTGCGGCAAAGCGACATAGGGGGAGGAGAAGTTCATCCGCGCGAGCGCCGCGAAACGGTCGGTCGCCATGTCATGCCCGAGCACGGTGATGCGGCCGGAGCTGGGGATCAGCAGGCCGAGCAGCATGGCGATGGTGGTGGTTTTGCCCGCGCCATTGCCGCCGAGCAGGCCGATGGTGCGGCCGGGGGCGACGGCGAAGGAAATATCGTTCACCGCGAGCGTGTCGCCGTAGCGCTTGCTCAACGCCTCGACGGTAATCGCGTCCATGCTGCCTCGCGCCGGTTCGTCGTGGTGGAAGGGCGGGGACGTATAGGCCGGATGGGGTTGCGGGTCCATTGGCGGGGGGATGACGTTCAGGCGGGGGGGCGGATGCCGGTGGCGGACTCCTGGAGTGCGTCGGCTTCGCCCCGCAATTGTCGCTTTAGAATGGGGCAATTTGCGGTGATCGATGGGATTTCGCTTGCATTAAACACGACCGTCAATTATAATTCTATCATAGATAGAAGGAGTGACTCAAACCCTATGCGACCGCCTTATGCCTCACCCCCCGCGCCTACCCATGGCATCGCCGCCTTGATTGGCGCGGTGTTGGGGGTGCTGCTGTGCGCGGTGTTGCGCGGGCTGCTGGGGCGGCGTGAGTTGGAGCTGGAGGGGAGCCTCGCGGGGGTGATGGCGGCGGAGGCGGCGATCACGTTCGAGGTTGAGCCGGAGATCGAGTGGGAGTGGGTGCCGGCGCCGTGGCGTAATGGGCGGTTGCTGCCGGTTCGCCATGCGCGGGCGCTTGGCGTGGCCTTGCCGCTGCGCTGGGTGCGGCCGCGTGTGTTGGGGCGTGGGCCGCCCTGCGGGTTGGCCGTGAATTGAAATCTGGGGAACCGGCATCGATTGGCTTCGATGCGCGGGGGATTTGTCGTGGCTGTGTTCTTTGATTGGTGAATCGGGCTGTGGCGCGCTGCTTTGGAATAGCGGTGCGGTGGGACGCCCCTCCTCCTACCCTGCCCACAAGGGCGGGAGGGGGGAAGGTTCGGGTTAGTCGGCGAAGAGGTGGCTGAGGTCTTGCGGCTGGGGGTCCAGCGGGTCGTGTGGCAGGACGCGGTGGTGGAGGACCAGGCCGGCGAGGGCCTGGCGGCGCGGATCGGCGAGGCGGGCGGCCTCCCAGGACAGCGCGGCGGCGGAGGTGACGTGGTAGAGCGCGCTGGCGGCCTGGCGGGCGAGTTCGGGCGTGGTCGCGGCGCGTTCGGCGAGCAGGACGGCGCGGTGGAAGGCATCGCGGAGGTGGGGGAGGTTGGCGCCGCCTGCGATCAGGCCGTCGATATGGGCGGACAAGGCTTCCAGGGAGCTCTCGCGGGTGGCGGCGCGCAGCACGTCCAGCGCCACGATGTTGCTGGTGCCTTCCCAGATGGAGCCGAGATGGGCGTCCCGCAGCAGGCGGGCATCGGGCCATTCCTCGATGTAGCCGGCGCCGCCGCGGACCTCCATGGCGTCGCCGGTCACCACCCGGGCATCGCGGCAGGCGCGGAATTTCAGGAGGGGGGTGAGGATGCGGAGCAGCGCATAGGCGCCGGGCTCGCCGGCATCGGCGCGGCGCAGGGCCTCCGCGGTCTGGAAGGTCATGGTGCGGGCCTGTTCCATCCGCAGCGTCATCTTGGCGAGCTGGCGCTGCATCAACGGCATCTCGATGAGGCGCTTGCCGAAGGCCATGCGGTGGCGCGCGACGTGCAGCGCCTCGGTGACGGCACGGCGCATCAGGCCGGCGGCGCGCACGCCGTTGGAGAGGCGGGAGTTGTTGATCATGTCCGCCATCTGCTTGAAGCCCTGGCCGGGATCGCCGACCAGGAAGGCGGTGGCGCCATCGAGACGGATTTCGCCCGACGCCATGGAGCGGGTGCCGAGCTTGCCCTTGAGGCGCATGATCCGGTAGGCGTTGGCGCTGCCATCGGGCAGGGTGCGGGGCAGCAGGAACAGGCCGACGCCCTTGAGGCCGGGGGCGGCGCCTTCGGGGCGGGCCAGCACCATGGCGAGCGCGGCATCGGCGTTGGAGCAGAACCATTTATCGCCCCACAGGCGGTAGCTGCCGTCATTGCCCCCAACGGCTTGCACCGGCGTGGCGCGCACCGCGGTGGCGCCGACATCGGAGCCGGCGCCCTGCTCGGTCATGAACATGGCGCCTTGGGTGATGGTGTCGAGGTCCTGGCTGGTCAGCGCCGGGAGGTAGCGGGCGACGAGGTCGGCGCTGCCGTATTTGCGCAGCGTGCGGGTGAGGCTGTCCGTCATGCTGACGGGGCAGCAGAGGCCGAATTCGGCCTGCACGAAGAGGTAGGTGATGGCGTATTTGGCCGCGGGCGGCATCGGCGCGGGCCAGCCGAGCACGCCGGGGCGGTGGGAGATGGCGGCCAGGCCGTAATCGCCGAAGGCCGCCTGTTCGAGGGCGCGGTAGGCGGGGTGATACTCGATCGACTGCACGTCCTCGCCGCGCCGGGTGCGGTGGCGCAGCACGGGCGGGTTGCGGTCGGCGGTGCCGGCGAGATCGTCGAGTTCGCCGCCGGCCAGCGCGCCGAGGCGGTCGAGATGGGGCGCGAGATGGGCGTTGAGGTCGGGCGGCAGGTAGAGGGTGAGCAGGCGCGCGAAATCGGGGTCGGCGCGATAGAGGTTGAGGCCGGCGCTGTCGGGCACGGCGTCGGCGCCTTGGGGTTGGGTGGTGCTCATCGCGTATCCTATTGGAAGAGCAGAGGTTTTTTCGGCACATAGATCGCCACCGCGGCGCAGGCGGCGGCCAGCAGCATCGCTGTGACGAGGAACACCCAGTGCAGGCCGAAGGCGGCGCCGACCGCGCCGCCGGTGATGGGGCCGAAGGAATTGCCGAGGAAATAGGCGGATTGGGTGAGGCCGAAGGTGTAGCCGCGGGAGTCCGGCGAGGTCATCTTGGCGATCAGCGTGTTGGTCATCGGCACGATGGCGCCGACGAAGATGCCGACGCCGAAGCGCTCGGCGACGAAGACCCAGTAGCCGTCGGTGAAGGCTTGCGGGGCGGTGGCGAGCGCGGCGCCGGCGATGGCGATCAGCAGGACTTTGCGTTCGCCGATCCGGTCGGACATGCGGCCGAGCAGGGGGACGGCGAAGACGCCGGCGATGCCGGAGGCGGAGAAGGCGAGGCCGGAGAGGGTCGCGATGTCCGGCCGGCTGCCGATCATCTCCTGGATGAAGATGGTGACGATGGGGGCGATCGCCTGGACGCCGAATTGGGAGAGCAGCAGCACCATCACCAGCGCCGCCATGGCGGGCGCGCGGGTGAGCTGGCGCAGGCCGGTGATCATGGAGGGGCGGGATTTCACCTCCGCCGGCCGGGTGAAGCGCTCGGGCACCATGATCCAGCACAGCACGAAGGAGAGCAGCGAGACGCAGCCGGCGACGAAGAAGGGCTGGCGGTAGCTGCCGGTGGCGTCGGCGAGGAGGCCGCCGATCAGCGGGCCGAGCAGGTTGCCGACGGTCTGCCCGGTCGACATCCAGCCGAGCGAGGAGCCGAGTTTGCCGGCCGGCACCTGGGTGGTGACGAGCACGATCGAGGCCGAGCTGAAGCCGGCGAGCGCGCCCATCAGGACGCGCAGGCCGAGCAAATGCCAGGGGGATTGGGCGAGGCCCATCAGAATGGTGATCACGCCGATGGAGAAGGCGGCGCGCAGCACCATCGGTTTGCGGCCGTAGGTGTCGGACAGGCGGCCCCAGATGGGGGCGGCGAAGGCGGCGACGAAGGAGGTGACGGAGGCGAGCGCGCCCGACCAGAGATCGAGCGCGGTGATGGAGGTGACGCCGACTTCCGGCAGGAAGAGCGGCATGATCGGGCTGAGGATGGTGAAGGACAGCGACATGATGAGCTGCACGCTCACCATGGCCCACAACGTCATCCGCCAGCGCGGGGAGACGCCCTCTTCGTTCGGTTCCGCTGGCGCCTCGGCCATGCCAGACGTTGTCCTCGCATCATATCCGGCGTGCAGGATCGGCGCGGCGGCGGTGCGTGTAAAGCCCCGGCACTGGGAGGCTGAGGCATTTTAGCCGGCTTCGGCGAAGACCAGGCGGCGCACTCGCCGCGCCTTGGAGGGCACGGCGGCGTAGAGGTCCTTGCTGGCCTCGGTGAGGATCACGCCGGCGAAGCGTGGGGCCATCGCGTGGCCCGCCCGCTCCCACAGCTTGGCGCCGCGCAGGATGAGGCGGCTGCTGGTGGGGGGGACGTGGAGAGCGGTCTCCCGGCGTTCAACCGTGAACAGGCTCTCGCCGAGCAGGCGGCCGATCTGGCCGGTGGAAAACGGCTGGCCGTGGCCGAAGGGGGTGCTCTCGACGTAGGCCCACAGGCCGGTGCGGTTGGGCGCCACCACCAGCAGGCGGCCGTCATCCTTCAGCACGCGCCATACCTCGCGCAGCATGGCCCGGGCATTCTCGGCGGCCTCCAGGCCATGCACGAGCAGGACGCGATCGAAGCTGAGATCGGCGAAGGGCAGCGCCGTCTCCTCCGCGGTGCAGGCCAGATTCGCCGCGCCGGGCGGCCAGCGGGCGGCGCCAATCTGTGCTGGCGTCAACGCAATCACCCGCTGCGCATGCTCCCGCCACAGCCGCAGATATGGCGCTGGATACCCCAGCCCTAAGACCGAAAGCCCCTCCAGCCCCGGCCACATCGCCATCAACCGCAACCGCAACCAATGCGCCGCCACCGCCCCCCGTGGCGTCGCATAGAACTCAGCGGCTGCATCCGTATCAGTCACCATCAGGTGAGTGTAACACGGCGGCGGAGTGGGGCCGAGAGGGAACGAAGGCCAGGGCTCCAACCTCCAGCGGGCTCCAGAGGCAGGTCCCGTCCCGCCCGGCTTCCAATCCCCAGCCGTGGGTATATCCTGCACGTGGTCGCGATGTGGGGGAGTGCCGGGAATGACGGGGGATACCGAGTTGGCGGAGCGGTTGATTGGGCGGTTTTTCCGCTACCTTGCCGTCACCAGCCAGAGCGATTTCGCCGGCACCACCGTGCCGAGCACGGCCTGGCAGTGGGACATGATCCGCCTGCTCGAGCAGGAGCTGCGCGGCTTCGGCCTCACCGAAATCCATATCGACCCGCACGCCTGCCTCACCGTCCGCGTGCCCGGCAACGTCCCCGGCGCGCCCCGCCTCGGTTTCTGCGCCCATGTGGATACGGTGGATGTCGGCCTCTCCCCCCACATCAAGCCGCAGCGCGTGCAGTTCACCGGCGCCGATTTCTGCCTGAACAAGGAGCAGGACATCTGGTTCCGCGTCGCCGATCACCCGGAGGTGCTGCCCTATATCGGCCAGGAACTCCTGGTCAGCGACGGCACCTCCGTGCTGGGCGCCGACGACAAATCCGCCGTCACCATCCTGATGGACATCCTCGGTGAACTCGCCAAAGGCGGCCGCCGCCATGGTGACATCGTGGTCGCCTTCGTGCCGGACGAGGAGATCGGCCTGCGCGGCGCCAAGGTGATGGATTTGAGCTACTTCCCCGTCGATTTCGCCTTCACCATCGACAGCACGGAGCTCGGCGAGTTCGTCTACGAGACCTTCAACGCCGCCAACGCCGTCATCACCATCACCGGCGTCCCCGCCCACCCCATCGCCGCCAAGGGCGTGATGGTGAACCCCGTGCTGATCGCGGCTGACCTGGTGAGCCGCTTCGATCCGCTCGATACGCCGGAGAACAGCGAGGGCCGCGAAGGCTATTGCTACGTCAATTCCCTCGCCTCCAACGCCAACACCGCCACCGTGAAGGTCTCGCTCAGGGATTTCGATGCCGGTGGCCTCGCCGCCCGCAAGGCCCGCGTCGAGCAGATCGTCGCCGAGGTCCAGGCCGCCCATCCCCGCGCCAAGGTGGAAGCCGCCATCGAGGACGGCTACCGCAACATCGCCGACAGCCTCGGCAATGACCGAAGCTGCGTCGAACTGCTCGAGCGCGGTTTCGCCGCGGAGGGCATCACCCCCAAGGTGATCGCGCTGCGCGGCGGCACCGACGGCGCCATGCTCTCCATGCGCGGCATCCCGACGCCGAACTACTTCACGGGCGGCCTCAACTTCCACTCCCGCTACGAGTTCCTGCCGGTGCCGGCCTTCGTGACCACCTATCGCCTGACGGACACGCTGTGCCGGCTCGCCGCGGGATAATCAGGCGGCCAGCGCCAGCGTATCGGCCACCGCGCGGATCTCGCCGAACAAGTCCCGCCGCTCCGCCAGCCCGTTCAGCCCGCCGGTGAGCGTACGGGTGATCGCCACGATGTCATTGCGGTCGGCCGCGATATTGAGGCCGCCATTGCACCAGGCCTGCACCGCCGGCAGCAGGGCGTACGCGCGGTCGACGATCAGATCGGGGTTGGCCTCGTAGTCCACCCCGGCGAGGCCCGAAAGGCGTCGGAAATTCGCCCGCCCGGAGGTCTGCAGCAGGCCGCCGCCGCGATACCGCCAGCCATCGCCCGGCTCGCTATTGCCAAGCTCCCGCGCCATTGCCGGGTTGCCGAGCCCGTAGACCCGCTCGGCCAGACCCCGCTCATTGCGCAGCAGGCCCGCCACCTCCTCGGCGCGAATGGCGGCCACATGGTTGCCCTCGCCGAACCGCGCCAGCAGCCGGGCAGGGGCGGTGAAATACAGAAATTCGAACAACATCGTCCCGCGCCCGGTCGCGTGCAGCACCTGGGTCAGGAAATGCGCGAGCCGCAGCGGCTGGTTGATCCCATGCGCCCTCAGCAGCGCATCTCCGGCGGCAAACGCCCGCACATAGACCGGCACGGCGTCCGGGGCGACACGGGCAATCAGGGCGGAAATAGTTACCATATCAGTCTCCTGCGTTACGACAGGGTCGGTTTACCCCGCAGGATTTCCGCTGCAATGGAAAATTGTCAGAAACACATCGTCACTTCCGCGCCCGGCCGATCTGCGCCAAACTGCCACTATGCCGCGCCGCCAGACCAGGGTGACGCCCGAGCTGTTGCTGCGGGCCTACCAGTCCGGGTTCTTCCCGATGGCGGAAACCCGCGAGGCAACCAAGCTGTTCTGGCTCAACCCCGAGCAACGCGGCATCCTGCCGCTCGACGGGTTCCACCTCTCGCGCCGGCTGCGCCGCACCGTGCTCTCCGGGCGCTACAGTGTCTCCGCCGATACCGATTTCGCCGCCACCATCGATGGCTGCGCTGCCCCCCGCCCCGGCCACGCGGAAACCTGGATCAACCCCGATATCCGCCGCCTCTACATCGATCTCCACGCCATGGGCTTCGCCCATTCCATCGAAACCCGCCTCGACGGCCGCCTCGTCGGCGGGCTCTACGGCGTGGCGATCGGCGGCGCCTTCTTCGGGGAAAGCATGTTCAGCACCGAACGCGACGCCTCCAAGGTCGCCCTCGTCCACCTCGTCGCCCGCCTCATCCTCGGCCAGTTCCGCCTGCTCGACACCCAATTCATCACCGGACACCTCACCCAATTCGGCGCCATCGAAATCCCCCGCGCCGATTACGAAGCCCGCCTCAACAACGCCCTCGAAATCGCCGCCGACTGGCTGCCCACCCACCCCGACCTCACCTCCACCATCCACGACCTCCGCACCAGCGGGACGCCGGAGGGGTGAGAGGGTAGGAAGAAAGACGGGGGGCGTTGCCCCCCGACCCCCACCAGGGGCCGAGCCCCTGGACCTCATGCATTAAGGAATGCTGGTGATAGGGAGAGGGGGGCCATCTCCGTGGTTGCGACCAATGAGTTGGCCCCCCTCTCCCTATCACCAGCCTCTTCAACGGATGCGGGTCTGGGGGATCATCCCCCAGCTGGGTCAAGGGGCAGCGCCCCTTGCCTTCCTTTCTTCCCCCTCTCGCCCCCCGGCATCACCCGCGGATGCGGGAGGAGGTGGGATCGTAGAGGGGGGTGGCGGAGGCGGTGGCGCGGATCAGGCGGCCTTCGACTTCGATGTCGAACGTGCCGTTGAGGCGGCTGGCGGGGATATAGCCGAGGCCGATGGCCGCCCCCAGCGCGTGGCCGTAGCCGCCGGAGGTGAGGTGGCCGATCACCTCGCCGTCGCAGATTATGGGTTCGTTATGGAACAGCAGGGGCTCGGGGTCGTGCAGGAGGAACTGGGCGAGCACGCGGGTGACGCCCTGGGCGCGGCGGGCGAGCACGGCGTCACGGCCGATGAAGGGGCCGTATTTGCCGTCGGGCTTTTTGGTGCGCACGGCGAAGCCGAGCCCGGCATCGAGCACGTGGTCTTCGTTGGAGATGTCGTGGCCGTAGTGGCGGTAGGCCTTTTCGAGGCGCAGCGAATCCATGGCGTGGATGCCGGCGGGGGTGACGCCGCCGCCGGCCATCAGGGTGTCGAACACGTGGCGCGCCTGGTCGGCGGCGACGTAGAGCTCCCAGCCGAGTTCGCCGACATAGGTGATGCGGTGGGCGCGGACATGGGCCATGCCGAATTCGATGGTCCGCGCGGTGGCGAAGGGAAAGGCGGCGTTGGAGAGATCGGCCGGGGTGTGGCGTTGCAGGATGTCCCGCGCGCGCGGCCCCATCACGGCGAGGCAGGCCTCGCCGGCGGTGACGTCGATGGCGATGCAATGGGCGCCGGCGGGAATATGGCGTTGCAGCCAGGCGAAATCGCGCACCGCCGCGCCGCCGGAGGTGACGACGAGGAATTCCTCGGCGGCGAGGCGGGTGACGGTGAGGTCGGCCTCGATGCCGCCCTGCGCGTTCAGCCACTGGGTATAGACGCAGCGGCCGACCGGCACGGCGACGTCATTGGCGGAGATGCGTTGCAGGACGGCCTCGGCGTCGCGGCCGATCACGCGGAATTTGCCGAAGGGCGACATGTCGAGCACGCCGCATCCGCTGCGGATCGCCATGTGCTCGGCCGCGGTGTGCTTGAACCACGCCGGGCGGCCCCAGGAATAGTCGTATTCCCCGCCGCCCGGCGCGAAGAAGCCGGGGCGTTCCCAGCCCGCGACTTCGGCGAACACGGCGCCACGGGCCTGCCAGCGCTCATGCAGCGGGGTGTGGCGCACGTCGCGCGCCGTCGCGTATTGCCGGTGCGGGAAGTGATCGGCGTAGAGCAGGCCGAGGGATTCGCGCACCCGGGCGGTGAGATACGTCTTGTTGTTCTGGAAGCGCTGCATGCGGCTGATATCGACGTCGCCGAGATCCATCGTCGGCCCGCCCGCCGCCATCCACTCCGCCAGCACCCGCCCGGCCCCGCCGGCCGACTGGATGCCGACCGAGTTGAACCCGGCGGCGACGTAGAAATTCCGCAGCTCCGGCGCCTCGCCGAGGAGATAGCGCACGTCGGGCGTGAAGCTTTCCGGCCCGTTGAAGAAGGTGGCGATGCCGTGCTCGGCCAGCAGCGGCATGCGGTGGGTGGCCTGTTCGAGCTGGGCCGAGATCTGCTCCCAGTCATCGGGCAGGGTGGTGAACTCGGCGTCATCGGGCACGCCGCCCACCGCCCAGGGCTTGGCGTTGGGCTCGAAGAAGCCGAGCATCATCTTGCCGGCGTCCTCCTTATAGTAGGCGCATTCATCGGGCACCCGCAGCGTCGGCAGGTCACGCGGCAGGCCGGGCACGGCGCCGGTCAGCACGTAGAAATGCTCGCAGGCCTGGAGCGGCACGTTGACGCCGGCCATCAGCCCGACGTCACGCGCCCACAGCCCGGCGCAGTTCACCACGTACTCCGCGGCGATCGCGCCATGATCGGTCACCACGCCGCTCGCCGCGCCGTGGGTGGTGGTGATGCCGGTGACGGCGACGTTCTCGAAAATCTTCACGCCGCGCTGCCGCGCCCCCTTGGCCAGCGCGAGCGCGATATTCGCCGGGTCCGCCTTGCCATCCGAGGGGATCCACACGCCCCCCGTCATCCCCGCGATGTTGACCTGCGGATAGCGCGCCTTGATCTCGCCGGGGGTGATGACGTCGACCTCGATCCCGAACGCCCGGGCCATCGAGGCCTGGCGCTTCAGCTCGGAAAACCGCGCCTCGCTCAGCGCCGCCGAGATGGAGCCGGTGCGGCGGAACCCCGTCGCAAGCCCGGTATCCTCCTCCAGATTCCCGTAGAGATCGGCCGAATACTTCGCGAGCTTGGTCATATTCGCCGTCGCGCGCAGCTGCCCGATCAGCCCCGCCGCGTGCCAGGTGGTGCCCGAGGTCAGCCGCTTGCGCTCGATCAGCACCACATCCGTCCAGCCCTGCAAGGCCAAATGATACGCCACCGAACAGCCGACGACGCCGCCGCCGATGATCACGGCGCGGGCATGGGTGGGGAAATCGCTCATCGCAGGGCCTCCGGGCGACAACAGAACGCGCTGTTGTTCGAAAATAAGGATCGCACGCCAAGTACCCTCTCAGGCGGCGTCATGGCAAACCCGGCGGCGGCTCACACGAGGTGGCAGGCCACCGATTGGCCGCTGGTGGCTTCGCGCAATTGCGGCTCCTCCGTTTTGCAGCGCGCCACCGCGCGCGGGCAGCGCGGATGGAAGCGGCAGCCGGGGGGCGGGTTCAGCGCGCTCGGCACCTCGCCCTGCACGGTGATCTGCGGGCGGGTGGCCTCGATCTCGGGGTCGGGGATCGGCACGGCGGCCATCAGGGCCTGGGTGTAGGGGTGCAGCGGCGCGCGGTAGAGCGTGTCGCGGTCGGCGATTTCGACGATGCGGCCGAGATACATCACCGCGATGCGGTCGGAGATATGGCGGACCACCGCGAGATCATGGGCGACGAAGAGGTAGGTGAGGCCGAATTTGGCCTGGATTTCCTGGAACAGGTTGACGATCTGCGCCTGGATCGAGACATCAAGCGCCGAGACCGGTTCGTCGCAGATCAGCAGGTCAGGCTTCATGGCCAGCGCGCGGGCGATGCCGATGCGCTGGCGCTGGCCGCCGGAGAATTCGTGGATGTAGCGGCTGGCCATGTCCGCCCGCAGGCCGACCATCTCCAGCAGCTCGCGCGCCCGCTCCGCCCGCTCGGCGGCATTGGCGGCGAGTTTATGGACGATCATCGGCTCGGCGATCAGCGCGGCCACGGACATCCGCGGGTCGAGCGAGCCGAAGGGGTCCTGGTAGATCATCTGGATGCGCCGGCGGAAGGGGCGCATGGCGGCGCGGTCGTGGCGGGTGATGTCGGTGCCGTCGAACACCACGCGGCCGGCGGTGATGTCGAGCATCCGCAGCACGGCGAGCCCGGTGGTGGATTTGCCGCAGCCGCTTTCGCCGACCAGGCCGAGGGTTTCGCCTGGGTTCACGGTGAAGGACACGCCATCCACCGCCTTCACCGCGCCGACCTGCTTGGCGATGACGCCGCGATAGATCGGGAAATGCACCTTGAGGTCGGCGACCTCAAGCAAAGGAGCGTCAGGCGGCATCGTTCAGGCATGCCTTCCAATGGCCGGGCGCGGCTTCGGCGAGCGCGGGGCGGGTGGTTTCGCAGGCCGCCGTCGCCCGGCGGCAGCGCGGGCGGAAGGCGCAGCCGGGGGGCAGGCGGGTGAGGTCGGGCGGCTGGCCCTCGATCGGGATCAGCCGCCTTCCCGCCACCTGGTCGAGCCTTGGGATCGAGGCCAGCAGCCCCTCGGTATAGGGGTGGCGGGGCGTGCGATAGAGGGCGCGGGCGGAGGCGGTTTCCACCATGCGCCCGCCATACATCACCGCGACGCGGTCAGCGTAGCGGGCGACCACGCCGAGATCATGGGTGATGAGGATCAGCGCCGCCCCGGTTTCGCGGGTGAGCTCCTTGAGCAAGGCCAGGATCTGCGCCTGCACCGTCACATCCAGCGCCGTGGTCGGCTCGTCGGCGATGATGAGGCGGGGCTGGCAGGCCAGCGCCATGGCGATCATCGCGCGCTGGCGCTGGCCGCCGGAGAACTGGTGCGGATAGGCATTCACCCGGGCGCGCGCATCGGGCAGGCGCACGCGGTCGAGCAGCTCGCCCGCCTTGGCCATCGCCGCCTGCCAGGTGGAGCCGCGATGCAGCACCATCGGCTCGCCGACCTGGGCGCCGACGGATATCGAGGGGTTGAGCGAGGTCATCGGCTCCTGGAAAATCATCGCGATGCGATCGCCGCGCACCGATCGCATCTCCTCCTCCGGGAGCGAAAGCAGGTCCTTGCCCTCGAACATCGCGCTGCCCGCCACGATCTGCCCGGCCGGCTGGGCGATGAGGCGCATCAGGGAGAGCGCGGTGACGGACTTGCCCGAGCCCGACTCGCCGACGATCGCCAGCGTCTCCCCCTCATCCAGATCGAAGGAGACGTCATCGACCGCGGTAAGCGCGCCACGGTCGGTGCGGAAGCGGGTGGTGAGGCCGCGGACGGAGAGCAGCGCCATCAGAAACCCATCTTCTTCTTCATTTCCTGGTCGATCCACATCCGCGCATAGATCGGCCCCGGCTTCACCGCGCCGACGCGCAGCTCGCCGTCGTAGTTTTTCACCCAGGGCCACCACGCCGTGTAGTAGTACGGGATCGGCAGCCACAGATACGGCGCCTTGCCGACAATCTCGCGGGTGAGTTCACGCACGATCTTCTGCTGCTCCGCGAGGTCCCGCGTGGCATAGGCCTTGTCCATCTTGGCGGTGAACTCGGGGGTGTAGAGCATCGAGGGGCCCCAGAGCTGGCCCGGGGTAAAGTTCTTGTGCAGGGTGCGCGTCGGGTTGGTGTGGCCATTGGCCATGAAATAGCCCTCGGCGTGGGTCGCGGTCGTCATCGCCGAGAGGAAGGCGCCGTATTCCATCGGCTGGATGTCGATTTTCACGCCGATCTGCTCGAGATAGCCGGCGATCAAAGGCAGCAGGTCCATGTTCTCCGGCGAGCAGGAGCAGACCTGGGCCTTGAAGGTGAAGCCCTTGGGATAGCCGGCCTCGGCCAGCAGCTTCTTGGCCTTCACCGGATCATAAACGAACAGCTCCTTGACCTCCGGCGGCATGGTCTCCAGCGGCTCGAAGAAGCCGATATAGTCGGGGTGCTGCGGGTAGGCGAAGAGTTCGGCGTTGCCCGCGTAGTAGTCCTTGACGATCTCCTGCTTGTTGACCGCCATGTTGAGCGCCTTGCGCACGCGGATATCGTCAAACGGTTTGCGGTCGGTCCGCATCGCCAGGTAAATGCCGGAATAGCTCAGCCATTTCGACCATTTGAGCGCCGGCGCCGATTTCTTGAGCTGCTCCACCGCCTGCCAGCGGACGATCTCCAGGATATCGAGCTTGCCGGTGCGCAAAGCCGCGTGCTGCGTCGCCTCGTCCTTGATGATGCGGTAGGTCAGCTTGTCGACGAAGGGGAGCTTGTACTCCTGGCCGCCGATCTTCTCCTTGTCCCAGTAGATCGGGTTCTTCGTGTAGGTCTGCGCGTTGCCCTGCACGTAGTCGGTCAGCTGGAACGGACCGGTGCCCACCGCGTTCTTCCAGTTGGCGGCGCCGGCATCGGCGAGCTCCTTGGGCATGATCTGCGAGTAGTAGCCCCAGCCGAAGCGATAGTCCCAATCGGCGTTGTAGTATTTCATCTGGAAGGTGACGGTGTGCTGGTCCGTCGCCTCCACCTTCGCGACGTAATCGTAGTAGTCGGGAAAGCGCTTGGGCGAATTGTTCTGCCGGTTGAAGCTGAACACCACGTCATCGGCGACGAATTCGCGGGATTTCATCACGCCGGCCTTCTCCGGCCACATGATGCCCTTGCGCAGCTTGATCACCAGACGAAGCGGGTTCTCCTGCCACTCCCAGCTTTCGGCCAGCTCGCCGCGCAGCGCGTCGGTGGCGAGCCAGGCGTCGGGCTTGAAGCTGTACTTGCCGCCCTTGCGGATGGATTTATCGAGATCGCCGGCGAACAGGGTTTCCAGATACAGGCCAACGTCGTGATTGAGCTTCCAGGCGAAATCCGCGGGGTCCCAGGAGAGGGCGGAGATGGTGACGCTGACGGTGCCGATCTCCAGATTCCCGCCATATTGCGGGGCCTGCCCCAAGGCCGGCGCGGCAAGCATGGTCGCAGACAGCAAGGCGGCGGCGCGTGCGAGCTTCATTGGTTTCCCTCCCTTGGACTTATTCAGGGCTTCAGAACCCCATTTTTTTCTTCATCTCCTGGTCGATCCAGATCCGCGCATAGACCGGGCCGGGCTTCACCGCGCCGACGCGCAGTTCGCCGTCATAGTTCTTCACCCAGGGCCACCAGGCCGTGAACACGTAGGGGGTGGGCAGCCAGAGATAGGGCGCCTTGTCGAGCATCTCGACGGTCATTTCCTTGATCATCTTCTGCCGCGTCGGCTCGTCGCGCGTGCGGTACATCTCGGCCACGCGGGCGGAAAACGCCGGGTCGTTCCACTGCGAGGGGTTCCACACCTGGCCCGGCACGAAGTTCTTGCGGATGGTGGTGGTGGGGTTGGTGTGGCCATTGGCCATGAAGTAGCCGGCGGCGTTGGTCTGCGTCGTCATCGCCGAGAGGAAGGCGCCGTATTCCATCGGCTGGATTTCGATTTTCACGCCGATTTCTTCGAGATAGCCGGCGACCAAAGGCAGCAGGTCCATCTGGTCGGGCGCGCAGGAACACACCTGGGTCTTGAAGGTGAAGCCCTTGGGATAGCCGGCCTCGGCCAGCAGTTTCTTCGCCTTGTCCGGGTTGAACTCGAACAACTCCTTCACGCTGGCCGGCATTTCCGCCAGCGGCTGGAAGTAGCCGGTGTATTCCGGATGCTGCGGGAAGGCGAACAGCTCGGCATTGCCGCCGTAGTATTCCTTGACGATCTCCGCCTTGTTGACAGCCATGTTGAGCGCGCGGCGTACGCGGATATCGTCGAACGGCTTCTGATCGACGCGCATGGAGAGGTAGATGCCGGACATCGCCAGCCATTTCGACCATTTGAGCTGCGGCGCCGATTTCTTGATCTGATCGACCGCCTGCCAGCGGATCGCCTCCAATATATCGAGCTTGCCGGTGCGCAATGCCGCGTGCTGGGTCGCCTCGTCCTTGATGATGCGGTAGGTCACCTTGTCGACGAAGGGGATTTTGTACTCCGCGCCGTCGATCTTCTCCTTGTCCCAGTAGTTCGGGTTCTTGCTGTAGGTCTGCGCGTTGCCCTGCACGTAGTCGGTGATTTGGAACGGCCCGGTGCCGACCGCGTTTTTCCAGTTGGAAATGCCGGCGGCGACGAGCTCCTTGGGGATGATCTGCGAGTAGTAGCCCCAGCCGAAGCGGTAATCCCACTCGGCGTTGTATTCCTTCATCGGCACCACGACGGTGTAGCGGTCGCGCGCCTCGAATTTCTCGACGAAATCGAGATAGCCCGGCACCTTCTTCGGGCTCGCGTTCTGGCGGTTGAGGCTGAACACCACGTCATCGGCGGTGAATTCGCGGCTCTCCATCACGCCGGGCTTGGCCGGCCACATGATGCCCTTGCGCAGATGGATCACCACCGCCAGCGGATTCTCGGTCCATTCCCAGCTCTCGGCCAGCTCGCCGCGGATGGATTCGGTGGGCAGCCAGGCATCCGGCTTGAAGCTGAACTTGCCGCCCTTGCGGATGGATTTGTCGAGATCGCCGGCGAACAGCGTTTCGAAATACAGCCCGGTGTCGTGGTTGAGCTTCCAGGCGAAATCCGCCGGGTCGAACGAGAGCGCCGAAATGGTGGCGTTCACCGTGCCGATTTCGAGATTGCCGCCGTAGTGCGGCGTTTCGGCCTGGGCGGGGACGGCGAGAAGGAGGGCTGCGAACGCAAAAAGGCGCTTCATTAAAGGAGCTCCAGGCAAGTGTAGGGGTGTTCTTTTTGTGAACAAAAAGAACCAAAAAAACTTTTTATTCTGTCCATGCCGGTGGCGTGCGCGGGCGGGATGGTGGGGAGCGGTACACACCAAAGGGAGAAAAGTTTTTTGCTTCTTTTTTTCAAAAAAGAAGCGCTTCCTTCCCCCATCACCGGCTCCCCCGCATCCTGGGATCGAGCAGATCCCGCAACGCATCGCCGAACACGTTGATGCCATACACCACCAGCGTCAGGCACAGCCCGGGGGCCAGTGCGAGCCAGGGCGCCAGATACATATAGGTGCGCCCGGTGCCCGACAGCATCGAGCCCCAGGTGGGCGCCGGCGGCGGCACGCCGAAGCCGAGGAAGGAGAGGCCGGATTCCACCAGGATCACCGCGCCGACGCGGGTGCTGAACAGCACCAAAATGGGCGCCATGATGTTGGGCAGGATGTGGCGCAGCAGCACCCGCTTGGTGCTGGCGCCCATCGACTGGGTGGCGTGGATATACATGTTCTCGCGCACCGAAACCACGGCGCCGCGGATGATCCGCGAGCCGCCGATGCCGAAGGTGAGGCCCAATATGCCGATCACCTGGAACATCCCCGGCCCCACCACCGAGACCACGACGATGAGGATGATCAGCTCCGGGAAGCTCATCCAGGCATCCACCACCCGCTGCACAATCATGTCGATCCTGCCGCCGAAATAGCCGCTGACGATGCCGAGCGTGACGGAGATCAGGGTCGCGATAGTGGCGGCCGAGAGGCCGATGATCACCGAGAGCCGGGCGCCGAACAGGATGCGGGAATACATGTCCCGCCCCAAATGGTCGGTGCCGAACCAGAAGCGGCCGGAGGGCGGCTTGAGGCGGTTCACCGGGCTGATCTGGTTCACCCCGAAATGGGCGAGCTGGTCAGCGAAGATGCCTGAGAACAGGAACACCAGCACGATCACCGCGCCGATGGCACCGAGCGGCTTTTCGCGGAACAGGCGGATCACGCCGGCGATGAAGGGGGCGCGCGGCGTGGCCGGGAGCGTGGTGGCCGACATCAGCGGAACCTCACCTTGGGATCGAGCAGCCCGTAGCTGAGATCGACCAGCAAATTGATCAGCACCACCGCCACGCCGACGATGAGGAAGACGGCGGTGATCACCGGATAATCGCGCCGGCTGACGGCCTCCAGCAGCAAGAGCCCCATGCCGGGGATGACGAAGATCTGCTCCATGATCACCGCGCCGCCGATCAGGATCGGCGCCTGCAACCCGATCAGCGTCACCACCGGGATCAGCGCGTTGCGCAGCGCGTGGCGGATCACCACGCCGCGCTCGTTCTGCCCCTTGGCCCAGGCGGTGCGGATGTAATCCTGCCGCAGCACCTCCAGCATCATCGTGCGCGTCATCCGCATCGTCACCGCCGAGAGCGAGGTGCCGAGGATGACGGCGGGGATCGCCATCTGGATGAAATTGCCCCAGGGGTCCTCATGGAAGGGCACGAATTTCACCTCGGGCGAGATGCCCCACCAGATCGAGGGGAACACCATCACCATGGTGCCCATCCAGAAACCGGGCACGGCGAGCATGAGGATGGAGAAGGAGCGGCCGATATAATCGCCCCAGCTGTCCTGGCGCAGCGCCGAGATCACCCCGATCGGGATCGCCACCGTCAACGCCACGATGAGCGCCATGATGCCGAGTTCGAAGGTGACGGGGATGCGGGTGAGGATCTCCTCCAGCACCGGGGATTGCTGCCACAGCGACTTGCCGAAATCGCCATGCAGCAGAATGCCGCTCACCCAGGCGAGGTATTGGGTGAACATCGGCTGGTCGAGCCCGAGGGCGGCTTCCAGCGCCTGGCGGGAGACCTTGGAGCCGATATCGTTCTGCGCGATCATCATGTCGATGATGTCGCCGGGTATCATGCGCACCGTGCTGAACACGATGAGGCTGGCGAAAAACAGCGTCGGCACGAGGGCCAATAGCCGCCGGACCAGGTAGGCCCGCATTGCGTATCCTCCGGTTGCGGGCCCTTGGGGCCTTCTCGCCGGCGATGCTATCGGATGCCCCGGCGATGCGCGAGGGGCTATTCGCGCCCTCCGTCCAACTACGTAGGCGGCCGGCGCGCGGGCCGTCTTGCCTTCCGGCCCCGGCCGCGCGACGCTAGGCGATCACTCCACCCGATTTGCGAGGCCTCCCTGTGAACGACAGTGCCATCGTCGCCGAAAGCGTCAGGAAATACCGCGTCGTGGGCACCCGCCCGGTCCGTCCGGACGGGGTGCCGAAGGTGACCGGGCGGGCGCAGTATGGCGCCGATCTCCAGGTGCCCGGCATGCTGTTCGGCAAGGTGCTGCGCAGCCCGCATGCCCATGCCCGCATCGTGTCGATCGACACCTCCAAGGCCGCCGCGCTCAAGGGCGTGAAGGCGGTGGTGACGTCGAAGGATTTCCCCGACCAGAAATTCGCTTATGTCGGCCCCGAGCGCGTGGCCGCCAATTTCTGGCACATGACGCGCAACATCATGGCGCGCGAGAAGGTGCTCTATGAGGGCCACGCGGTGGCCGCGGTGGCGGCGATGTCGCCCGCCATCGCCGAGGAAGCCGCCAGGCTGATCGAGGTGACCTACGAGGTTCTGCCCCACGTGATCGACGTGGACGAGGCGATGGCGCCCGGCGCGCCGCTGCTGTTCGAGGACATGGTGACCCGCGGCGTGGAGCCGCCGCCGCCGCCCTCCAATATCTCCAAACGGGTGGACTACGCGCTGGGGGACGTTGCGGCCGGCTTCGCCAAGGCCGATGTCGTCATCGAGAAGTCGTTCAAGACCGCCGCCGTGCACCAGGCCTATATCGAGCCGCATGCCTGCGTGGCGCGCTACGAGGCGGATGGCCAGGCCGATCTCTGGGTGTCGAGCCAGGGCCACTTCGCCATGCGCGCGCTGACGGCGCAGATCATGGGCATGCAGCAGGGCGATTTGCGCGTCACCCCCGCCGAGATCGGCGGCGGCTTCGGCGGCAAGACGGTGATCTACCTCGAACCCACCGCGATGATGCTCTCCAAGAAGGCCGGCGCTCCGGTGCGGCTGGCGATGAGCCGCGACGAGGTGTTCAAGGCCACCGGCCCGACCTCCGGCGCCTCGATGACGATCAAGATCGGCGCGATGAGCGACGGCACGCTGGTGGCCGCCGAGGCCAGCTTCAACGTGCAGGCCGGCGCCTTCCCGGGCTCGCCCTTCATCAATTGCTGCCTCTGCGCCTTCTCGTCCTACCACGTGCCGAACCAGCATGCCTCGGCGAATGACGTGGTGAGCAACCGCCCCAAGGCGGCCGCCTACCGCGCGCCCGGCTCGCCGATCGCAGCCTTCGGGGTGGAGAGCGTGATGGACATGCTGGCCCAGAGGCTTGGGATCGACCCGCTCGATTTCCGCATCATGAACGCCGCCCGCCCGGGCTCGCCGCTGCTCGGCGGCACCAAGCTCAACCATGAAGGCTTCGCCGAGACGCTGAAGGCGCTCAAGGCGCATCCCGGCTACACCGCGCCGCTCGGCAAGAACCAGGGGCGCGGGGTGGCCTGCGGCTACTGGTTCAACGGCGGCGGCGAATCGGGCGCGACCATGCAGGTCAACAACGACGGCACCGTGCTGGTGGCCACCGGCAGCCCGGATATCGGCGGTTCGCGCGCGGCGATGGCGATGATGGCGGCCGAGGCGCTGGGGGTGGAATATAGCCGGGTGCGCGCCATCGTCGCCGATACCGGCTCGGTCGGCTACACCCATGTCACCGGCGGCAGCCGCGTCACCTTCGCGACGGGGATGGCGGTGGATGTCGCGGGGAAGGCGATGATCAAGGAGCTGTGCACCCGCGCGGCGCGGATCTGGAAGGTCGATCCCGAGGGCGTGGTGTGGGAGGACGGGTTCGCCAAACCGGCCGGCGCCAATGTCGGCGGGTTCGATCCGCTGTCGCTGAAGGACATCGCGGCCCAGGCGGCGGCGACCGGCGGGCCGCTCTCCACCGCCGGCGCCGTCAACCCCTCCACCCAGGCGCCCGGTTTCTCGGCGCAGTTCTATGACGTCGAGGTCGATCCCGACACCGGGAAAGTGACCATCCTCAAGGCCGTGGTGGCGCAGGATGCCGGCACCGCGATCCATCCCGGCTATGTCGAGGGCCAGATGCATGGCGGCGTGGCGCAGGGCATCGGCTGGGCGCTCAATGAGGAATATGTCTACAACGCCAAGGGGTTGCTCGATAACGCCGGGTTCCTCGACTACCGCATCCCCGTCGCCTCGGACCTGCCGATGATCGACACGGTGATGGTGGAAGTGCCGAACCCCGCGCATGCCTACGGGGTGAAGGGCGTGGGCGAGGCCAATATCTGCCCGCCGATGGCCGCCATCGCCAACGCCATCGAGCGTGCCACGGGGCTGCGCATGATGGAGCTGCCGATGTCACCGCCGAAGGTGCTGGCGGCGCTCGACGCCCTCTGATCCCGCGCCGCACGCCGACGCCACGATGACCGACGTCGTGGTGGTCGGCGCCGGCCCGGCGGGGCTGGCGGCAGCCGAAATGCTGGCCGAGGGCGGCTGCGCGGTGACGGTGCTGGAGCGCATGCCCTCAGCGGCCCGCAAGCTGCTGATGGCCGGGCGCGGCGGGCTCAACATCACCCATAGCGAGCCGATGGAGGGCTTCCTCGCCCGCTACGGCGCGGCGCGGCCGTGGCTGGAGCCGGCGATTGCGGCCTTTCCGCCGGAGGCGCTGCGGGCCTGGTGCGCGGGGCTCGGCATCGAGACCTTCGTGGGCTCCAGCGGCCGCGTCTTTCCGCGCGCCATGAAGGCCTCGCCGCTGCTGCGCGCCTGGCTCGCCCGGCTCAGTGGGATGGGCGTCAAGCTGCTGACACGGCACGAATTCATCGGTTGGGATGGGGCGGGGTATGTGCGCGCCGCCACCCCTTCAGGGGAGGTGAGTTTCGCTCCCGGCGCCACCGTGCTGGCCATGGGCGGCGCCTCCTGGCCGCGGCTCGGCGCCGATGGCGGCTGGGTGAGGCTGCTCGACGGCGTGCCGATCGCGCCTCTGGCGCCGGCCAATTGCGGCTTTCTGGCCGATTGGTCGGACGTCTTCCGCACCCGCTTCGCCGGCCAGCCGCTGAAGCGCATCGCGCTGAGCTTCGCGGGGCAGACCCGCCGCGGCGAGGCGGTGATCACCGCCAGCGGCATCGAGGGCGGCGCGGTCTACGCGCTCTCCGCCCCGCTGCGCGACGCCATTGCCGCCGATGGCCCGGTGACGCTCCATATCGACCTGCGGCCGGACCTCACTCGCGCGGCGCTGGCCGCCCGCATTGGCATGCGCGGCGCGCAGTCGATCGGCAATGTGCTGCGCAAATCCGCCGGGCTCGATGCGGTGCAGGCCGGGCTGGTGCAGGAGGCGCTGCATGGCGGCGCGTCGGGCGATGACCTCGCCGGGTTGATCAAGGCAATTCCGATCCGCCTCACCGCCCCGCAGGGGGTGGAGCGCGCGATTTCCAGCGCGGGCGGTGTGATGCGGGCGGCGGTGGACGCGGATTTCATGCTGGCGGCGCGGCCGGGCGTGTTCGTCGCCGGGGAGATGCTGGATTGGGAGGCGCCGACGGGGGGGTATTTGTTGCAGGCGTGCCTGGCGACGGGGCGGCAGGCGGGGCAGGCGGCGCTGGAATATGTGCGGCGCCTGCCGCCTGGGGCTTAGCGGTCGGGCGGGGGGGGATGGCGGGTTTCACCCACCCTACGGGGGGCGATTTTGGGATAAATTTCTATGATTTCGCTTGACGTTCGCATAGGTTCTGGTTAAGTTCCAGTCCCCATCACCCAAGGAGATCTTCGATGCCGCCCGCCCCATGCAACCTTCAGGAGAGTCTGCGCCGCCTCGTGCTGCGCCTGATCCTGATGGTGGCGTGCGTGCTGCCGGCTGGGGTAGCGCGGTTGCGGGAGCGGTTGGCGGGGATGCGGGCGGGGCATCGGCACCGCGCGGGGCTGGAGCGGGAACTGGCGAAGGCGGAGCGGGCTGCGGGGTTGCTGGCCGATCCGGCGTTCTGGATGGACCCGGCGACGGTGGGGAAGGCGGCGGAGGTGGCGCGCGTGGCGGGGGATGCCGGGCGGCGGGCGATCGTGCGGCGGATGATGTGGCCGGGGCGCGTGCGCAGGCTGCGCGGTGCGGCGCCGGCGCGCGGGGGGATGCGGCTTGCGGGCCGATGTACATGCGGCATGTCTGTGGGTGTGCACCGCCGGGAGTGGCTTCCGGCGGGGCTTTGGCGTGCGCGGGTGGCTGGGGGTGGGTCAGTCCTGGTCGGCGTAGGGATTCTTCGAGCCGCGGAACTGCAACCGCACCGGCGTGCCCGGCAGCGAGAAGGTCTCGCGCAGGGAATTCACGAGATAGCGCTGGTAATCCTCCGGCGTCATCTCCACGCGGGTGCCGAAGATGATGAAGGTGGGCGGCCGCGCCTTGGCCTGGGTGACGTAGCGCAGCTTCAGGCGCTTGCCCTCCACCAGCGGCGGCTGATGGCGGGAGAGGGCGTCCTCGAACCAGCGGTTGAGCGCCCCGGTCGACACCCGCATGTTCCACACCGCATGGGCGCGGCGCACGGCGGGGAGGAGTTTTTCGACGCCCTGGCCGGTCAGCGCCGAGAGGGTGACGACCTCGATGCCCTTCATCTGGGCGAGGCTGGTCTCCAGCCGATCCTTCACCGCGCGGCGGGTCTTGTCGCGATCGGCGGCGGCGTCCCACTTGTTGAGCGCGATCACGCAGGCGCGGCCCTCGCGCTCGACGAGGCGGGCGAGTTGGAGGTCCTGGTCCTCCACGCCGCGCTCGGCATCGACGGTGAGCACCACCACCTCGGCCATCTTGAGCGCCTCGATGGAGGCGCTGACCGACATTTTCTCCAGCTCCAGCTCGATCCGCGCCCGCTTGCGCAGCCCGGCGGTGTCCACCAGCTCGATGCGGGTGCCGTCAGTGTCGGTGATTTCGACGGCGATGGAATCGCGGGTGAGGCCGGGTTCCGGCCCGGTGATCATCCGGTCCTCGCCGAGCAGGCGGTTGAGCAAAGTGGATTTGCCGGCATTGGGGCGGCCGACGATGGCGAGCTTGAGCGGGCGCTCGACCAGGGGGCCGTCTTCCTCCTCCTCGGCCTCCTCGGGCAGGGCGTCGGCGATTTCGCCCATGAGGTCGGCGAGACCCTCGCCATGCTCGGCGGAGATGGCGATCGGCTCGCCGAGGCCGAGCGAATAGGCTTCGAGCGCGGCGTTGGAGCCCTGGCGGCCCTCGGCCTTGTTCACCACCAGCATCACCGGCCGGTCCTGCCGGCGCAGCCAGGCGGCGAAATGGGCGTCGGCCGGGGTGATGCCGGCGCGGGCATCGACCACGAACAGCACGAGATCGGCCAGATGCACGGCCGCCTCGGAGGAGGCGCGCATGCGGCCGAATAGCGTCTCGGGGGCGGATTCTTCGAGCCCGGCGGTGTCGATCAGGCGGACCTGGCGGCCGCGCAGCTGGGCGATCGCCTCCTTGCGGTCGCGCGTGACGCCCGGGGTATCGGCCACCAGCGCGCTGCGCCGCCCGGCGAGGCGGTTGAACAGCGTGGATTTGCCGACATTCGGCCGGCCGGCAATGACGACGGTGGGAAGCGTGGGGGTTGGGGTACGAGTCACGTTACCGGAAGGCCACGATGGAACCGTCGTCGGTCACGATATAGAGCGTGCCGCCGGCCACCACGGGGGTGACGGAGGCCGGGCCGGGGAGTTTCTCGCTGCCGAGGATCTGCCCGGTATAGGGCGAGAGGCTGACCGCCACGCCGTTGCTGCCGGCCAGGATCACCCGGTCCCCGGCGAGCACCGGGCCGTACCAGCGGATCGGGTCCTTCTTCTTCTCGGGGTTCTCGAAAACGTCAAGCTGGGTCGCCCAGGCGGCCTGGCCGTCGATCAGCGAGAAGGCGGCGACCTGGTTGCCGGCGGTGGCGAGGAACATCCAATCCCCGGCGATCCAGGGCGATTCGGCCGAGGAGACGTTGCGCTCCCACAGGCGCCGCCCGCTGCGCAGATCCACCGAGGCAAGCTGCTGGCCCATGCTGACGGCATAGGCGCGGCCGGATTTGATGGCGGTGCGGCCAAGGATGGTCGAGACATCGGCGAGGCTGTTGCGGCCGCGGGCGGCGGCGAGACTGTCGACCCAGATCACCGCGCCGCTCAGCGGGTTGAGCGCGACGAGTTCGCCGGCGCCGAAACCGGCCAGCAGCAGCCCCTCGCCATAGGCGGGTGCGGGCAGGCCGAGCACCATCGGCTCGGAGGTGCGGCCCTGATAGGTCCACATGGACTTGCCGTCGGCGATGGACAGCGCCACGAGTTGGCTGTCGAGCAGCGGCACGAACACGCGCTCGGCGGCGACCGTGGGCGCGGCGCGGGCGGGGGAGGGCAGCTTCGCCCGCCACTTCACCGCGCCGGTGGCGGCATCGAGCGCCAGCGCATCGGCCCGGCCGGTGACGGCGTAGACCACGCCGCCGGCGACCGCGACGCCGCCGCCGACGTTGGTGCTGCGATCGGCATCGTCCTGGGTGACGGCGCGCCACGCCTGGCCGCCGCTGGCGGTATCGAAGGCGGAGACCACGCCGTCGCTATCCATGGTGAAGACGCGCCCGCCATCCACCACCGGCTGCGCCGTCACCTTGCGGCGATAGCCGCCGCCGGTGCCGATCGAGGCGGACCACGCCCGGGAGACATGCTCGGGCAGCGCGGGATGCTCCAGCACATGCGCCGGATTGCCGCCGGCCTGCGGCGAGGCGCCGAGCGGGGCCGGGGCGGGGAGGGCGACCTTGAGGGTGCCGGGCTTGGCGGCCTGCAACTCGGTGGCCGCCGTCAACACCGCGACGCGGGTGCCGGGGAGCTTGGCCTTCTCCAGGCCGAACCAGTCGTCCCACAGGCTGCAGCCGCCGAGCAGGGGCAGGAGGAGGCCCGCGCGGAGCGCGTTCTTCCACGTCTTTGCGCGGAGCGCGTTCTTCCCCGGGGTTGCGCGGCGCGCTTTGCTATTTGGCATCGTCATGATGGCATCGTCATTCCAGGTCATGAAATTCTAGTTCCCGAGCCGCTCGAGCAGGCCGCCGGCGCGGCCGCGCACGCCGTCCGGCGCCGCCTGGTCCTGCGAGAGGCGCTTGAGGGTGTCGCGCGCCGCATCCTTGCGGCCCTCGCGGATATCGAGCAGCGCCTGAGCCTCCTCGGCGAGCGGGCGCCAGGCATTGTCGGGCGCGGTGAGGGGCGCGAGGCGGGCGCGCAGGGTGGCCGGCGCCCCGGTGTCGATCTGGTGCCACACGAATTGCAGGGCGGCGTAGTCGCGCAGCAGCGGGTCCGCCCCGGAATCGGCGGCCACCTTGTCGAACAGGGCCAAGGCGGCATCGCGCTCGCCGGCATCGAAGCGCAGGCTGGCCTCGCGCAGCCGGGCGAGGCTGCGGTAGCTGGCGCTGCCTTCGCTGGCGACCTTGGCGAGTTCCGCCAGCGCGAGATCGCGCCCGGCGGCTTCCTTGCTGGCGGCGGCGCGGCTGGCTTCGAGGAAGATCCCGGCGACGCGGGCGGTCTCGCGCGCATCATAGCTGCGCCAGGCCTGCCAGGCGCCGACGCCAAGCACCACCACGACGGCCGCGCCCGCCAGCAGGCCGCCGTATTTCTTCAGCATCTTCTGCGCGCGATCGGCGCGCAGATCTTCATCGACCTCGGCGAAAATATCCGACACGGTTCATCCTTTGGCGGCCGGCGGTGGAGAGGCGCCGGGGCGCGGAACATAGCGGCGCCGCCCCCTCGGAGCAAACGGCGCGCGCTTGAAAGATGTTGTTCATCTTTGCCGGCGATAAATGGCCATGGGCAAAGCCGTGACGTGCCGGAGTTTGTTGCTGCTCGCAGTGCTCGCCGGCTGCGGGCCGGAGGGCAATGCGGTGAGCTTCGCGGCCAATGTCGCGGCGGTGCCGATATTCGGCCGCACCGTGCCGGACATGGCGTTTTCCGCGCTCTCCGGGCGGGATTGTTCGATGGTGCGGGTGGAACAGGGCAAGACCTGGTGCCGCGAGGCCGAGGCGCCGCCGGCGGAGCCGGTGTTCTGCACCCGCAGCCTTGGCGTGGTGGATTGCTGGGCCGGCGCGCAGCCGCTGCCCGCTCGCCCGGGCGTGGCCGACGGGCCGCGGGCACTCACCGCCCAGCAGGAGCGCAACCGCACGCGAAGCTGGCCGGGGCTGACCGGCGATGTCGCGATCTCCCCGCCGGCGGCGGCGGACTCGGTCGGGCCATAGCAGCAGCAATGCGCCCTGCGCACGCCTCGCAACTGGCATGGCGCGGCGGGATTGGCATACTTCAGCGGTTGCAGGGAACACAGCGATGCAAAAAGCCGTCTCCGACGCCGCCGATGACACCATGATGCGCCCGCCCCCGGCGGTGACGATGTTCCCGGTGCTGATCGCGCTCAGTTTCTGCCACCTGCTGAACGACATGATGCAGTCGATGATCTCGGCGCTGTATCCGATGTTCAAAACCAACTTCCATCTCGATTATTCGCAGATCGGCATCATCGCGCTGTGCTTCCAGCTCACCGCCGCTTTGCTGCAGCCGGCGGTGGGGATGGTGACCGACAAGAAGCCGATGCCCTTCTCGATTTCGATCGGCATGGGCTCCACGCTGGTCGGCCTGCTGCTGCTGTCGGTGGCGCATGATTACTGGGTGGTGCTGATCGCCGCCGGGCTGGTGGGCATCGGCTCGGCGATTTTCCATCCGGAATCCTCCCGCGTGGCGCGCGTCGCCTCGGGCGGCCGATACGGGCTGGCGCAATCGGTGTTCCAGGTTGGCGGCAATGCCGGCGGCGCCATCGGGCCGCTGATCGCCACCTATTTCATCCTGCGCACCGGGCAATCCTCGGTGGCCTGGGTGGCGGTCGCCGCGCTGGTGGCGATGATCATTCTCGCCCGCGTCGGCTTCTGGTATCGCGACAACCGGCCCAACACGCCGCTCAAGGCCCGCGCCACGGCGGCCGGCGGCGCGGTGCTGACGCGGGAGAAGGTGATTTTCTCGATTTTCATCCTCGCCGCGCTGACCTTCTCCAAGAACGTCTACACCGCCTCGATCGGCTCCTACCTCACCTTCTATCTGATCGACGGGTTCAAGCTCTCGGCGCCGGATGCGACCTTTCACCTCTTCATCTTCAGCGCCGCGGTGGCCGCCGGCACCCTGCTGGGCGGGCCGATGACCGACCGGATCGGCCGCAAGGCGACGATGTGGATCTCCATCCTCGGCGTGCTGCCCTTCACCCTCATGCTGCCCTACGCGAACCTGTTCTTCACCGACGTGCTGCTCATCATCATCGGCGGGCTGATGGCCTCGGCCTTCCCGGCGATCATGGTCTATGCGCAGGAGCTGGTGCCGGGCCGGGTGGGCATGATCGCCGGCATCTTCTTCGGCTTCGCTTTCGGCCTCGGCGGCCTGGGGGCGGCGGGCATGGGCTGGATCGCGGACCGCACCAGCATCGCCTTCGTCTACCAGATCGCCTCCTTCCTGCCGGCGATCGGGCTGCTGACGGCGCTGCTGCCGAATTTGGCGAGCGGGCGGCCGGCGAAGGCCTAGCTTCGGCGGAACCGCAACACCCGCGCCCGGTTGGTCACCAGCCGGACGCTGTCGCCGGTGAATTCCAGGCAGAGCCGCTGCCGCCACGGCCCGCCGCCGCCGCGCTCGGCCAGAGCGAGGCTGGAGGACATCGGAACCAACGCGACCGTCTCCCGCTGCGGGCCGACGCCGGCGGTGAGCGTCGCCGCTCCATCGGTGACGGCAACGGTGAACCGGGCGCCGTAGCCCTCGTGTTCCCACAACCCGGCCCAGGCGGGATCGGCGGTGAGGCCCGGCGCCACCGGGCGGAAGGTCCGGGGCGCGTGGCCGATCTTCCCCGCGATGCCGCCGGGCACGCCGTGCAGCACCACGGGCAGATGCACGGAGTGGCCCTGCACGCCCGCCTCCGCGGGATAGACCGTCTCGGCGCCGCCGAGATAGGTCACCACCCCGGCCGCCTGCTCCATCCAGAACGGCCCCTCATCGGCGATGAACCGCCCGGCCGGCAGCGCCCCGGCGGCGGGTTCCGGCAGTGTGGCGCCGCCGAGGGCGGCCATCACCCGCATGGCGATGCCGTGCGCATCCGTGTCCTCGCGGTTGGACAGCACCACCACCCCGGCGCCGTGCTCGGGGGCGAGCAGGAAGTGGTTCTTGAACCCCGGCAGCGAGCCGCCATGGCCGATGGCGATCATCCCCGGCACCGGCGAGCGGGCGAGGCCGAGCCCGTAGCCGGTGACGGTGCCGTCATTCAGCGCGCGATGGGCGCCGAGCCGGGCGAGCAGCCCCTCGGCGGGGCCGGCGCCGGTCAGCAACGCCTGGCACCAGGCCATCAGGTCCAGCGCGCTGCCGGCCAGCCCGCCGGAGGCCGAGATATGCAGCCCGTAGCGCCCGCGCAGCCAGCCGCGCCCGCTTTTCCAATAGCCGCCGGCGAGGTTCGGCACCGGGTCCGTCTCATCCTCCGGCAAGGTGATGCCGAGGCCGAGCGGGCGGAAGCAGCGTTCATGCAGGGCGGCGCGATAGTCGATCCCCTTGGCCTCCAGCGCCGCCTGCACCAGGCGGTAGCCGGTGTTGGAGTAGGAGATCTCGCTGCCCGGCACGAAATTCGTGGCATCGAAGCTGGTCGCGAATTCCAGCAACTGATCGCGGCTGAGCGAAGTGGTGGGAGAGATGCCGAGCTGCCACAGCATCTCCATGGTGTCCGGCAACCCCGCCGTCATATCGAGCGCCCGGCCGACCGGGATGCCCGCCAGCGCCGAGGACAAAGGGAGATGGTCGCCCAGCATGTCCGCGATGCCGATCGGCGCGCCGGTCAGCAGCAGCGAGCACAGGAAATGCTTGCTGATCGAGGCGTAGCGCACCGCGGTGGCGGCCTGGAAGGGCAGGCCGAGCTCCAGCGAGGCGAGCCCGCCGCAGGCCTCGGCGCGCAGATCGTCGCGATCGAAGATCACGATGGCGCCGCCCGGCCCGCCCTCCCGCGTCCATCCGGCGGCAATTTCGCGGGCGACTTCGGCGGCCGGGGTCCAGTGCATCGGGCGATCCTCGTGGCGGTGCGCGCCAGTTTCGGGCGGGGGCGGCGGGGAGGTCAATGGCGCGATGGTCTTGTCGCGGCCGGTTCGACCCGGCACAGTGGGGCAACTGAAATGAATGGGGGACGCCGTGGAGGGACTCGCGATCAACTGGCTGGCGATCATCGTGCTGGCCATCGGCCGCAATGCGCTGGGCGCGCTGTGGTTTTCGCCGATCCTGTTCGGCGCGGCCTATTGCCGGATGAACGGGATATCGCCGCAGCGCATGGGCGAGGGGATGCCGTGGGCGATCGCTGGCGAACTGGTTGGCAACCTGATCGCCGGCACGGTGCTGGCCGTTGCGATCAAGGCGGCGCATGCCGCGGGCTTTATGGGCGGGGTGCAAATCGGTGCCATGGCCTGGCTCGGCTTCGTCGCCACCACCAGCATGGCCGACGTCACCTGGGCGAAGCGGCCCTTCGCCTTGTGGCTGGTCAATAACGGCGTGCACCTGATCGGGCTTACGCTGATGGGCGCGGTGCTGGCGGTCTGGCGTTAAGCGGTCTGGCGTTAAGCGGGCTGGCGTTAAGCGGGCTGGCGCCAAGCGGCATCTTCCCCGCCACGGCGGGCCGCGCTAAGCCTGCGGCACGTTCAAGGGAGGATGTGCAATGACGCAGTCGCAGCGTTTCGCCGGGCAGGTGGCGGTGGTCACCGGAGGCGTGTCGGGTATCGGTTTCGCGGTGGCGAGCCGGCTGGTCGCCGAGGGGGCGCGCCTCGCGGTATGGGACGTCAACGCCGCCGCACTCGCCGACATGTCCGCCCGGCTCGGCAGCCAGGTGCACACCGTCGCGCTCGACCTCACCGACGCCGACGCCGTGCAGGCGGCCGCCGCCAGCACCGTCGCCGCACTCGGCCGGCTTGACGTGCTGGTCGCCTCCGCCGGCATCACCGGCCCCAACGCCACCACCTGGGACTACCCGGTGGATGACTGGAAGCGGGTGATGGACGTCAACATCAACGGCGTTTTCTACTCCGACCGCGCCGTGGTGCCGCACATGCTGGCCAATGATTATGGCCGCATCGTCAACATCGCCTCGGTGGCCGGCAAGGAGGGCAACCCCAACGCCTCGGCCTATTCCACCTCCAAGGCCGCGGTGATCGGGCTCACCAAGTCGCTCGGCAAGGAGCTCGCCAAGACCGGCGTGCGGGTGAACTGCGTGACACCGGCCGCCGTGCGCACGCCGATTTTCGAGCAGATGTCGCAGCAGCATATCGATTTCATGCTGTCGAAAATCCCCATCGGCCGCTTCGGCACGGTGGAGGAAGTCGCCTCGCTGATTTGCTGGCTGGCCAGCGCCGAGGCGAGCTTCTCGACCGGCGCGGTGTTCGACATCTCGGGCGGCCGCGCGACTTATTGAACCCCAACGGCCCCAAGAGAGGGCAGGAGAACACCCATGTCGGCGGAACTGGCGGTCCAGGGCGAGCAGCTCGCATCCATTCTCAAGCTGCGCAACGGCGCCTTCGGCATGAAGATGTTCGAAGACAAGGCGGCGCTCGACGCTATTCCCCGCCTGCGCCGCCCCAAGGCGGTGCACACGATGGACCAGATCGTCGCCCAGGCGGCGCGGCTGGGCTGGACGGTGGGGATCACCAGCGAGGACCTCGTTGGCGCCCAGTGCCGCGCCGTGGTCGGGCTTGGCAACGCCAAGGATGCCAAATGGCAGTCAGGCCAGAGCATGGTCGGCGTATGGTATTCCACCCCCGAGGATGCCGGCGCCCACCAGGCCGCCATGAACTGCGTGCCCGATGGCAAGTATGAGGCGCTGGTGGTCTCGCCGCTTGCCTCGCAGCGGCTGGATGAGCCGGATATTGTGCTGTTCTACGCCACCCCCGGCGCGATGATGTATTTCATCAACGGGCTGCAATGGGCCGGGTATAAGAGCTTCGACTGGTCGGTGGTGGGCGAAAGCTCCTGCGCCGATAGCTGGGGCCGGGCGCTCGCCACCCGCACCCCCTCGCTCTCCATCCCCTGCTTCGCCGAGCGCCGCTATGGCGGCGTGCTGGACGATGAGATGCTGATGGCCCTGCCGCCCTCTTATATCGGCAAGGCGATCGCTGGGATGCAGGCGCTGGCGAAGAACGGGCTGCGCTATCCGTTCCCGCAGTATGGCATCCAGCAGGATGTGCGGGATGGGATGGCGGCCAGCTATCCGGATCGGAAGCGGTGAGGGAAGGGGTTCTTTTTTGAAAAAAAAGAACCAAAAAACTTTTATCCGCTGGTACGATGTTCCCCGGGGAAACTCCGAGCTAAGCGGATAAAAAGTTTTTGCTTCTTTTTTCAAAAAGAAGCGCTTGCTTACTTCGATTGAGGAGCCCCCATGCACCGCCACCCCCTGATCATGGTCTGCACCTGCGAAATCGCCGGCCGGGTGCGCGGCAAGGCCTTTCCGGCCGGGGATCTGCCATCGCGCCTGGTCAAAGGCGTCGGCTGGGTGCCGACCAACACCATGATCTCCTGCTTCGGGCCGATCTACAGCACCCCCTTCGGCACCACTGATGACCTGATGCTGGTGCCGGATCCGGCGACGGAAGTGAACGTCGAATTCGGCGATGACAGCGCCAACGAGCACTTCTTCCTCGGCGATATCCGCCATCTCGATGGCAAGCCATGGTCCTGCTGCCCGCGTGATTTCCTCCGCCGCGGGCTGGCCGCGCTGAAGGCGGAGACCGGGCTCGATCTGGTGTCGGCCTTCGAGCATGAATTCGTCTACACCGGGGTGGAGGACGCACCGGGCGCGCCCTATTCGCTCGATGCCTATCGCCGCCAGGGAATTTTCGCCGAGGCGCTGATCGCCGCTTTGCGCTCGGCCGGCACCGAGCCCGACAGCTTCATGCCGGAATACGGCGCACGGCAGTATGAAGTGGTGGTGGACCCCGCGACTGGCCTCGCCTCGGCCGACCGGGCAGTGGTGCTGCGGGAAATCACCCGGGCCACCGCGCATCGCCTCGGCCATCGCGCTATTTTCGCGCCCATCCTCTCGCCCGATGGCGTCGGCAACGGGGTGCACGTGCATTTCAGTCTGCGCGACGGCAATGGCCGCCCGGCGATGTATGACGCCAAGGGGCATCTCGGGCTCTCCCTGCTCGGCGCCCGCTTCGTCGCCGGGGTGATGCACCATCTTCCGGCGCTGTGCGCCATCACCGCCCCCAGCGCCGTCTCCTACATCCGCATGCGGCCGAACCGTTGGGCGCCGACGCACGCCACGCTCGCCACCCAGGACCGCGGTGCGGCGATGCGGGTCTGCCCGATCTGGCCGGGCGGCGAGCCAGGGCGCCAGTTCAACGTGGAGTATCGCTGCGCCGATGCGGCGGCGAGCCCCTATCTCGCGCTCGGCGCCATCGTCTGGGCCGGGGTGGACGGCATTCGCCATCACCGCAAACTGCCGCATGGCGAGGGCGCCGCGCTCCCGGCCGATCTCGGCACCGCGCTCGACGCGCTGGAGGCCACCGCGGAGGCCAAGACCTGGTTCGGCGAGACCTATCTCTCCGCCTACCTCATGCATAAGCGCGGCGAACTCGCCAGCCTCGCCGGCCTCGACGAGGCCGAGCAATGCGCCCGCTACGCCGCCACCTACTAGGACCGCCATGACGAACCGCCTGCTCGCCCCCGATGAACCCGCCCCTGTCTCCGTCGGCCGTTTCGGTCGCGGCAAATTCTTCCTCGCCTGCGACCATGCTGGCCGGCGCATCCCCGCCAAACTTGGCCGGCTCGGCGTGCCGGAGAGCGAGCTGGTGCGCCACATCGCCTGGGATATCGGCATCTGGGGCACCTCCGTCCGCATCGCCCGCGCACTCGATGCCTTCCTGATCGGCCAGCCCTATTCGCGGCTGGTGATCGACAATAACCGCCCGCTGACCAGCCCGACGCTGATCCCCGAAATCAGCGAATCGACGCCGATTCCGGGCAATGTCGGGCTCTCCGAGGCCGATCGCGCCCAGCGCATCGCCGAGGTGTTCACCCCCTATCACGACCGCATCGAGGCCGAGATCATCGCCCGCAAACCGGCGCTGTTCGTCGCCATGCACAGCTTTACCGACGTCTACAAAGGCGTCGCCCGCCCCTGGCACGCCGGCGTGCTGTTCAATCGCGACGTCGGCATCTCCCGCATCCTGCTTGACCTGCTGCGCGCCGAGCCCGGCTTGGTGGTGGGGGAAAACGAGCCCTACGCGGTCTCCGATACCTCCGACTACTCCGCCCCCGTCCACGCCGAGCGGCGCGGTCTGCCATATCTCGAACTCGAAATCCGCCAGGACCTCATCGCCACCCCCGAAGGCGAGGCCGAATGGGCCGAGCGCTTCACCCGCCTGCTGCCCGAAGCCTGGCGCCGCTTTTCCGGAGAGACCGCATGAACCATCCGTATCCCTCGACCCGCGACCTGCCCGTCGAGCCCGCCCACACCACGCTGCTGTTCATCGACGTGCAGAACTACTGCGCCATCCGCGAGGGCACCGAATTCAAGGACATGACGCCGGAGGAATTCCAGGAGCGGCTCGGCTGGTTCTTCGACCAGATGGAGCGGAAAACCGTCCCGAACATGCAGGCGCTCCAGGCCGGCTGCCGGGCCGCGGGCATCGAGGTGATGTACACCCTCATCCGCAACCTCACCCAGGACGGGCGGGACCGCAGCCTCGACTATAAAATCACCGGCTTCTCCGTGCCCCCCGGCTCCTGGGACGGCGAGGTGATCGACGCACTACAGCCGCTTGGCGATGAAATCGTCATCCCGAAAACCTCCTCCAACGTCTTCGTCTCCACCAATCTCGACTACGTGCTGCGCAACCTCTCCACCAAATACCTGGTGATCTCCGGCATCGTCACCGACCAATGCGTCGAAGGCGCGGTGCGCGATGGCTGCGACCTCGGCTACCTCATCACGCTGGTGACCGATGCTTGCGCGACCTACACGCAGGAGCGGCACGATAATTCGCTGCGGGCGATCAAGGGGTATTGCCGGCAGCGGACGACGGCGGAATTTCTGGCGGAGATTGGGCAGGGGTAAGGGAGGGCTTCTTTTTGAAAAAAGAAGCAAAAACTTTTTATCCGTTTGCTTCGCACCCTCCCAGGAGAGCGCGCAACTAACAGGCTGCTGAAAAACGGTGGCGGCTCGATGGTTTGTTGTGATTCCCTGATCTTGACTTGAGCCGGAGGGAAGATGCGAGGGAACGACGCGGTAGCGGGGTCGCTGTTCAGCTACGTTGATCTCGAGAAGCGG
>CAIPLM010000235.1 GCA_903865895.1 uncultured Rhodospirillales bacterium
GTCAGACTTGCCGGCGAGCACGGCGACTTCCTGGGCGATGCGATCTTCCGGGAGGGCGGGGATTTCCGCCATCAGCGCCTTGAGCGTTTCCAGCATGCGGGCGCGCTGCATCGCCGGCTGTTCGGCGGCCTCGATCGCCGCCCGGGCGCACAGTGCCTCGATGGCGGCGATCTGGCCGGTGAGGATCTCGGCGAGCCGGGCGCCCTCGCTCTGCCGCGCCGTCTGCAATCCCTGGAGTGCCGCGGTGAAGCCGGACTGAACCTCGGCCAGCTGCGTCTTCACCGCCGCCTCGTCGGCCTCGGGCGCCGTCGGCCGCAGCACGCCGGGGAGCGCCAGAAGGGCTTCGGCGCGCGGTGCCTGGGCGCCGGGGATGCGAGCGGCGAGATCGAGCGCGAGGGCCAGCACCTGCTCCAGTGCGGCGGGATCGGGCGCGAGACGGGTCTGTTCCTCGCGCTTGACGTTGAGATTGGCCGTCACGTTGCCGCGGCGCAGCAGCTTGCCGGCCTGGTCTTTGAAGGCGGGTTCCAGCGCGTCGAACCCGGAGGGCAGGCGGAAGCGGAGCTCGAGCCCGCGGCCGTTGACGCTGCGCAGTTCCCATACCCAGGAGAAGCCGCCCACCGCGCCTTCGCTGCGCGCGAAACCGGTCATTGAATGCGCCATCGCCATTATGAAATTCCCACGAACACTCCCCTCTCCTAGCAGCCTTGCGCTAGGCTCGGAACATGACCCCATACAGATCAGCCCTGATTACCGGCGCCTCCTCCGGCATTGGCCGCGCCCTTGCCATGACGCTGGCCGCCCCTGGCGCCACGCTGCACCTCTCCGGGCGGGACGCGGCGCGGCTGGAGGAGACCGCCGCCGCCTGTCGCGGCAGGGGTGCCACGGTTCATGCGGCGGTGCTTGACGTGACGGATGCGGCGGCGATGGCGGCCTGGATCGGCGCCGCCGGGCCGCTCGATCTGGTGGTGGCCAATGCCGGCATTTCCGGCGGCACCGGCAATGGCGCGGGTGAAACGGCGGCGCAGACCCGGGCGATTTTCGCCGTCAACCTCGATGGTGCGCTCAACACCGTGCTGCCCGCGTTGGCCGTGATGCGCGGCCAGGAGTTGCACAATGGGCGGCGCGGCACCATCGCGGTGATCGCCTCGATCGCCGCCCTGCTGCCTACCCCTAACGCCCCCGCTTACGGCGCCAGCAAGGCCGCGGTCGATACCTGGACTCGCGCCAGCAGCCCCGCCGCGGCGGCGGCCGGTATCCATCTCGCCTCCGTCTGCCCCGGCTTCATCCGCACCGCGATGACGGCCAGCAACAAATACAAAATGCCTGGACTGATGGAGGCCGATGCGGCGGCGCTGATCATCCTCGCTGGGCTCGTGGCGGGGCGGGAGCGCATCATCTTTCCGTGGTGGATGGGGTGGCTGGCCCGCGTGGTGGGAGCGCTGCCCTTCGGCCGCCGCCTGCTCGCTCGCCAAGGCAGCAAGGCCGCCTTGCCCGATCCCGTTTGATCCGGCAAATAACCATCCGCAACGAGGGGAACCGTATCATGCTCAATCCCGGTAACTATCACCGCCAGATCGGCGACATCACCGTCACCGCGCTCAATGACGGCGCCTTCGAGGCGCAGACCGCCTATCTTCAGGGCGTGCCCGCCGCCAAGGCCGAGGCGCTGCTGCAGGCGACGTTCCGCGCCGTGCCGCCGCGCATCACCATCAGCGCCTTCATGCTGACGATCGGCGGCCAGCGTATTCTGGTGGATTCCGGCAGCGGCACCGCCTTCGGGCCGGACCATGGGCGGCTGCGCACCAACCTCGCCGCCCTTGGCGTGGCGACCACCGATATCAGCCGCGTGCTGGTGACCCACGCCCATATCGACCATGTCTCCGGCCTCGTGACCCCCGAGGGCACCGCCTATTTCCCCAATGCGGACATCGTCATGCACGAGGCCGAGCGCGGCTTCTGGTTGAATGCGGCGAACGAGGCGGCGGCGGCGGACAAAAGCGGCTTCGTCACCGCCCGCACGGCGCTGGCGCCCTATGCCGAGCGCATCAGCACGGTGAAGGATGGCGGCGAGGGGATTGCGGGCGTCACCGCAGTGCATCTGCCCGGCCATACGCCGGGGCATTCCGGCTGGATGATTTCCTCGGGCGGGGATTCGCTGCTGATCTGGGGCGACGTGGTCCATGTGCCCGGCGTGCAGTTCGCCCGCCCGGAGGCCGGCATGGGGTTCGACACGGATATCGAGCTCGGCCGCAAATCCCGCGCCCGCATTCTGGATCGGGCGGCGACGGACCGGCTGCTTGTGGCCGGCATGCATCTCGATTTCCCCTGCTTCGGCCATGTCGCCCGCGCCGGGACCGGCTATGCGTTTGTGCCGGACGTCTGGACGCCGGTCGCCTGATCCGATGAGCCTGCGCGCCGATTTCTCCGCCCCTGCCTTCGCGGCGGGGGTGCTGGCCTCCTTCGTGGGGTTCGCCAGCACCTTCGCGGTGATCATACGGGGGTTGACCGCGGTCGGCGCCTCGCCGGAGCAGGCCGCCTCGGGGCTGCTCGCGGTGTCGCTGGCGATGGGGCTGGGGGGGATCGTGATGAGCCTGGTCACCCGCCAGCCCGTGAGCTTCGCCTGGTCCACCCCCGGCGCA
This sequence comes from uncultured Rhodospirillales bacterium, assembly GCA_903865895.1. Classification (GTDB taxonomy): domain Bacteria; phylum Pseudomonadota; class Alphaproteobacteria; order Acetobacterales; family Acetobacteraceae; genus CAIYPH01. The sequence continues at coordinate 2,640 of CAIPLM010000235.1, forward strand.
GCGCTGCTGGCCGGCACGGCGCAGGTGCAGGGCGGTTTCGCGGGCGCGGTGGGTGCGTTTCTGGTGGCGGGGCTGCTGATCATCCTGGCCGGGCAGATACGCCCGCTCGGCCGCGCGGTGGCGGCGATCCCTAAGCCGATTGCCAATGCGATGCTGGCCGGGGTGCTACTGAACCTCTGCCTCGCCCCGGTGCGCGCGGTGGCGGCGAGCCCGGCGATGGGGCTGGCGATCGTGCTCACCTGGGCGATCGTGGCGAAGGTCAACCGGCTCTACGCCATGCCGGCGGCGGTTCTGGTCGCGGCCGTGCTGGTCGGCACGACGGCGGATTTCCATGGCATTCAGCCCGGAGCGCTATGGCCCTCTGCGGTGTTCATCGCGCCCGAGTTCTCGCTCGCGGGGCTGATCGGCATCGCGGTGCCGCTGTTCATCGTCACCATGGCCTCGCAGAATATCCCGGGCATGGCGATCCTCAACCTCAACGGCTACCACCCCGACACCGGGCGGCTGTTCACCGCGACCGGCGTGTTCTCGCTGCTCGCGGCACCCTTCGGGGGCATCTCGGTCAACCTCGCCGCCATCACCGCCGCGCTGTGCGCCGGGACGGACGCCAACCCCGACCCCGCGCGCCGCTACTGGGCGGCGACGGTCTCCGGCACCGGCTATATGCTGTATGGGCTGCTGGCCGGCGCCGCGACGGTGTTCATCGCGGCCTCGCCGCCGATATTGATTGAGGCGGTGGCGGGGCTGGCGTTGTTCGGCGCCTTCGGGGGCGCGCTGATGGGTGCAGTGTCTGACCCCGCGGACCGCGAGGCCGCCA
>CAIPLM010000236.1 GCA_903865895.1 uncultured Rhodospirillales bacterium
GCCCCGCACAGTTCGCTCGTCTCGAGCTGCATCAGGCGTTCGGCGGCAAAGCCGATCATTTCGCGCAAGAATGTCGCATCGGAGCCCTTCTCCAGAAGCGCGCGAAGGGCGATCTTGTCGTCGGTCATCGTCGTGGTCCTTGGGTGAGAGTTGCGTGTCGCAACCCAACCCTACCCACGGCCATCGCGATGGCCACTGACTGGCCTGCCTACGCCAGACTCGTGGCGGTCGCTCCGGCAGGCCAGTCAGTCGCCTCCTACACCACGACCGGGGACACGACCATCGACCCCCCGGTTTCTCAGAGCGCAGCTCGGCCCGCGACTTCAACGCCTGCCCAACGATGCGTCACCTGAAAATATACTCGCGCGGCGAATAAGGGCGATGCGGCAACATTTCCTGACATTGCATCGAGATTGTTTTTAAGCGATTTCGTACTTTTCCACATTCCTTAACGTCGGCTTAACAGCGCGGGGGGCTAATTCCGCTTGCCCGATGAAATCCAAAGGGCATCCGAAACCTCGGCGGCCCCCGGGAAACGGATTTCCTCGACCAAGATAGGAGACTGCTATGTTCGCTCTTGTAAAGAAGTTCCGCCAGCTGGTGTCTGGTGATCGTCGTGGCGTGACGGCGCTCGAGTATGGCCTGATCGCTGCGGTCATCGGTGGCGTCGTGATCACCGCCGCCACCTCGTTCGGCAACAGCCTGTCCAGCGCCTACACCTCGATCGGCTCGACCCTGTCGAGCAAGGCGACCGGCATGTAATGGTCTAGCGTATCGAGCCGGGGATGACCTTGCGGGTGGCCTCTACGGTAGGTCCTCGCGCTCTCCGGTTCGATACGCTATCTCATTTCGGAAAAACACTACGGCTTCAGGGCTACGAAATGGAATCACAACGGTAGGACCGGGCAGGAACTGGATGGACTTCGGGCTACCCGCGTAAGATGTCAGAGCGGGCAGAACCCGCCGATACGATCGGTAGCCAGAAACTACGTTGCGTCCCTCCCACCCCACGAAATCCACAACGATAACGACAGGACGAGCCAATCTTCCGCAGGTTTTCGAGCGATGGACGGGCTATTGCTCCCCTCGCGCAGTCGATCAGGCGGCAACCGACGGAACGGCCCAGGGACAGCGCAATGGACATCGAATTAGCGACCCGTCTTGGTCATCTTTTCTTACTCGTGGCGGGATCGGGGCTGCTGGTTTTCGCGGCGATGCATGACATCGCGGCACGCACCATCCCAAACTCCGCCTCCGTCGTCCTCGCTCTGCTGGGCGCGCTGCTGCGCCTGCAGGATGGCGACCTCGTGGTATCGCTGATGCTGGATGGAATTGTTTTTGCTGTTTGCACCGCCTGCTGGCTGCGCGGCTGGATGGGGGGCGGCGACGTGAAGCTGCTGAGCGCTGCGGCGCTATTCGTGCCGCACAGTCTGGTCGGCAGCCTATTGATCGCCACCACCCTGGCCGGCGGTCTTGTCGCCATCGTCTACCTCATCGCCCGACTCGTCGCCCGGCACATATCACTCACCGTGCACGTCAATCCTCGCTCCTTCCCCGCCCGTGTGCTCCGAGCGGAACATTGGCGCCTTTTGCGGGGAACGCCCTTGCCCTACGGGTCGGCGATTGCCGCTGGCGCGCTCTTCGTCAATTTTGCAGGCTGACCGAACATGATGCTCCGAATCACCGTTTTCGTGATGATGTCCCTCGGCTTGCTCGGCTTCGGGACCGTTGCCTGGATCAGCATGATGCCGCCGGCGTCCGACCCGGCGGTCGAGGCGAATGCCGCGCCTGTTGTGCAGATGGATACCATCCTGGTGGCGTCGCGGGACCTGCAAGCCGGCACTCTGGTGAAGCCGGATGACATCGGCACTGTGCAGGTCCCACGCGACAAGATCCCCGAGGGAGCCTCGTTAGACACTTCGTCCAACCGGCATCAGCTTGCGGGCGCCATGGTGCGCCGCCGCGTCCCGTCTGGCGACCTGCTCCTGGGCCGCGAGCTGCTGCGCCCCGGCGATCATGGCTTCCTCGCCGCAGTACTCAACTCCGGCATGCGCGCAGTCACCATCGGCGTGGACGCCATCACTGGCTCGGCCGGCTTGATCTGGCCGGGCGACCGCATCGACGTGCTGCTCACCCACCAGATGGATGATCCGGCTCGCCCAGTCGGCAGGCGGATCGCCGCGGAGACGGTGTTGTCCAACGTGCGTGTCATCGCGATCGACCAACAGCTCGTCCAGGGGGCCGCGCCCGGCTCGAGCGAGTCAAAGCCTGCCGCGACCGTCACTCTCGAGGTCACCGGTCTCCAGTCCGAGCGCGTCTCGGTCGCATCGCGTCTAGGCCGCCTCTCATTGGTGGTGCGAGCTGCTAAGTCCGTTGAGGAGCTTGGTGCCGATCCCTCCGTCGAGGTCTCGGCGGTCGGCTCGCCACCCGCCCGAGCCGGGATCACCTGGGCCGGCGACGTCTCTCCCGCTTTGACCACTGATACGGTGGTCAAGAACCTCCCCAGTGTCGTGCGTGTCTATCGGGGCAACGGTGATGGCCAGGAGTACAAATTTTGATGACACACTCGTTCCAGAAACCGAAAATGCTCGGCTTGACCATAAGGATCGCCGGCCTCGTCATCGCTGCGCTTGGTCTCACTGGCCCGGCGTCAGCAGCCGCTCCCGCTCCACCGCTCGCGCCGGCGAACCAGTCGGCGATCATCGTCGAAGCAGGGGTTGGCCGTGTAATCTCCCTGCCGACACCGGTCGCCAACGTATTCGTCTCCGATCCCAAGATCGTAGAGGTTCGTCCGGCAAGCCCCACTAGTCTATTCGTTTTCGGCGTAACCTCGGGCCACACAACTGTAGCTGCGCTGGATGGCAACGGACAGACGGTGCGGCAGATCGAGATCACCGTTCGTCCGTCCGCTAACGCGGCGAATGAGGCATTGCAGGCGGTCACTCGGGCTGCACCCAAGGTCACGCCACGCATCGAGCAGCAACCTCGGCGCGTCACCATTTCTGGCAAGGCCTCAACGCCCTCGGACGCCCATGTGGCGATCGCGACCACCCAAGCTTTCGTTCCGGAAGGACAGTCGGTTGACAATCAACTTCGCATCGCTGCCGAAACGCAGGTCGGCTTACGGGTGCGCATCGCCGAGATCTCGCGCAACGTAACACGCGCGATGGGGATCAACTGGCAGGCGATCGGCAATGTTGGTAAGCTTGGCGTCGGTTTAGTAACCAACAACGGGATTGCTGCGGCTGCCGGTGTCGCCTCCTCCCTCGGAGGCTCCTACAGCGACGGGCGCGGCAACAGTGTCAACGGGTTGATTGACGCGCTGGCCAATGACAACCTGATCCGCGTGCTCGCTGAACCCAATCTTACCGCGATGAGCGGCGAAGCGGCGAGCTTCCTGGTCGGCGGTGAGTTTCCGGTACCAATAGGCCAACAGGGCGGTACGTTGACGGTCGAGTTCAAGCCGTACGGTGTAGCGCTGGCCTTCGTTCCGACGGTGATGAGCGGTGAGCGGATTCGCATCAAAGTCCGACCGGAGGTTAGCCAACTTACAACGCAGGGCGCAGTGCAAGTTGGCGTCGGTGCTAACGCTATCACCATCCCAGCCCTGTCGGTGCGCCGCGCCGAGACTACGATCGAGCTTGGCAGCGGGCAGAGCTTCGCTATGGCCGGACTGCTGATGGATAATACCAACCAGTCAGTCAATGCGCTGCCTGGCATTGGTGAATTGCCTATTCTCGGCTCGCTATTTCGCTCCGATAGCTTCGTGCGCAACGAGACTGAACTGGTGATCATCGTCACTCCCTATATCTCGCGTCCGGTCAGTGACCCCAGCGCGCTGCGCTTGCCGACTGACGGTGTCCGCCTGCCTTCCGATCTCGAACGCATCCTCCTTCTCCGCCAGGTCGGCATCGGATCCTCGCCTCGCCTCGTCCAGCGTCTCCCCGGTCAAGCAGGATTTGTTGTCGAATGACCTCCTTCCATTCAGGCCGCGCCCCGCTCCTGGTGCTCCCATTCCTCGCTCTCGGCCTGCTCTCGGGCTGTGCGATGATCGACCCCTACCAACGCCCAGGCGTCTGGCGACCGATGGGGGCGAATGAGATGAATTTCGAGCTCCAAGTGAACCGCGCGTCGGACCTTGTTAAGGGGCGCGGGACTGACGAGATCGATGCCCAAAGTGCGGTCGCGGCGATTGAGCGCATGCGTACTGACAAAATGAAGCCACTGCCGTCGGCCAGCGCGTCCGGCAAGGCTGGCGGTTCTACCTCGTCCGGAGGAGGCTCGTAATGGCTGACGGTGATACCCTGACTTTACAGCGCGATATCGGCGGCGGCCTGAACTCCGGTCGCCATGACCGGCCCGCGCTGATCGCCTTTGTCGAGGATAGCACCTCGGAAACCGCGCTCCGTGAAGGGTTGAGCGAGGTGGCGCCGGGCGAGCTCGATATCCGCCGTGGCGGCATTAAGGCGGCGATCAATGCACTGCGCAAGTCGGCGACTCCGCGCGTGCTGATCGTGGACGTAGCCGGTGCAGACCAGCCGCTGTCGCTGCTCCATGACCTTTCCCTGGTGACCGAGCCCGATGTGCGGGTGCTGGTGCTAGGCGAGATCAATAACCTTGACTTTTACCGAGAGGTCACCCGAGGTCTCGGAGCGCTAGAATATCTTACCAAACCGGTAACCCGCGACACCATCGGGCGTCATTTTGCTCCTCTTATCGTAGGTAAGGCGCCAGTGCTCGAGACTGGGCAGGGCGGCCGTGTGGTCTCGGTCACCGGCGTGCGCGGTGGAGTGGGTGCCACCACTGTTGCCGTTAATCTTGCGCACCATTTCGGCATTGTCGCCGATCGTCACACAGTGATGTTCGACCCGGACCTCCATCTCGGCACCGCTGCAATGCTGCTCGATAGCCCCGCGGGCCCCGGTCTAAGAATGGCGCTCGAAAGTCCGGACCGCGTAGACGAACTATTCGTTGAACGTTCTGCGCAGCCAGTGTCTGGGCGTCTGCATGTGCTGGCTGGCGAGATGCGCCTGGCAGATCAGCCGGACTACGCGTTGCATGCCGCCGAAACTCTCGTGAGCGCGTTGAGCCGCCGTTACAACTTCGTCGTTTGCGACGTGCCGTTCCGCCCTCAGGCGCTGTTCCGCGACCTTCTCGACATCGCACATCAGCGCGTTTTGGTGATGGAGCCGACGCTCGCCTCTGTGCGTGATGCACTGCGATTCCTAGCCCTACCGGCTGGCCCCGCGCAGATCCGCCGGCCGGTGATCGTGCTGAACCGACTTGGCCAACCCGGCGGCCTCAACCGTAAGAAGATCGAGGAGGCACTCAAGACTAAGGTTGACGTTGTCATCCCTGACATCCCCCGTGTCGCCGAACTTGCAGCGACGCTAGGTGAAGCCGTGTCGAAGAACCGTAACGGCTTCCGGAAGGGTATTGTTGAGATTGCCCGCCTTACCGCCTATGTGCGCCTGCTCGACGCCGGTAAGGACTTCGAAGCCGCCACTCCGCAGCGGGCCAGCCTACTGCGTCGTTTGTTGAGGCGCTGACATGCGGATGTCAGTCCCGACCTTTGGCCGTCGTGGCACTGTCGGCGAAGTCATGTCCGAGGCGCCACCACCGCCGCTTGCCCCGCCGCCGGCTCCCGAGCCGCAGCCCGATCCCAACGTGAAGTCGCACGACGCGATCATCTCGGACCTGCGCGCCGCCTGCCTCGCCAAGCTCGACCCCTCGGCGATCTCCAACCTGCCCGCCGAAGCGCTGGTGCCGCAGGTGGAGATGCTGATCTCTGAGATCGCCAATGAGCGGCGCATCCAGCTTAATGCCCGCGAACAGCGCCAGATCGCCGCCGAACTGGTCGACGACATGCTGGGCCTCGGGCCACTCGAGCCGCTGCTCGAGGACGAAACCATCAACGACATCATGGTTAATGGACCAAACCTTACCTTCGTCGAGCGTCGTGGCAAGGTCTATGTCGCGCCGATCCGCTTCCGCGACACCGCCCATCTCGTCAACGTCTGCCAGCGCATCGCCGCCGCGGTGGGCCGGCGCGTCGATGAATCGAGTCCGATGGTCGATGCCCGCCTCAAGGACGGTAGCCGCGTCAATATCGTGCTGCCCCCGCTGGCGCTCGATGGCCCCTACGTTTCGATCCGAAAATTCGGCAAGAAGACCATCGACTTCAATAAGTTGGTTGAGTTCGGCGCGATGACCAAGCCGGTCCAGCGGGTGTTGGAAATCTGCGCCCAGATCCGCCTCAACGTCATCATCTCGGGCGGCACCGGCTCGGGCAAAACCACGCTGCTGAACGCGATGAGCCGGCTGATCGACAATGGCGAGCGCATCGTCACCATCGAGGACGCGGCAGAATTGCAGCTCCAGCAGCCCCATGTGGTACGCCTGGAAACCCGCCCATCCAACCTCGAGGGCAAGGGTGAGATCAACCAGCGCGACCTCGTGCGCAACGCGCTGCGGATGCGGCCCGACCGGGTGATCATCGGCGAGGTGCGCGGCGGCGAAGCGTTCGATATGCTGCAGGCGATGAACACCGGCCATGATGGCTCGATGTCCACCATCCACTCCAACAACACCCGCGACGCGGTGATCCGTATCGAGAACATGGTGCAGATGGGCTCGATGGGCCTGCCGCTCTCGGCCATCCGCACACAGATCGTCTCGGCGGTCGACCTCATCGTCCAGGTCGAACGCCAGCGCGACGGCGGCCGCCGTGTCACCCAGGTGACCGAGGTGTGCGGCATGGAGGGCGACATCGTCCTGCTCAACGACATCTTCAAGTTCCATATCGACGGCGAAGGCTCCGACGGCCGGCTGCGCGGCCACTACAAGACCGTCCACGCCCGGCCGGCCTTCCAGTCCCGCATCACCTATTTCGGCCTCGATCGCGCCTGGTCGACGGCGATGGAAGAGGCGAGCTAGCGATGAACCATCTGCCGCTCCTGCTGCTGTTCGCCTTTCTTGGCCTCAGCGGTCTCGGCTTCACCGCCTTTCTGGTGGTGACTGGGCAATCCCGCCAGGAGCGGCTGCGCCAGCGCTTCCAGACCGCCACCGCGCCGCATATGCGGATGCGCCGGATCGAGCCGGTGCGCCTCATCCGCGCCGCCGAGCCCGAGAAGGCCAATTCCCCGATCGACCGCGCCGCCCGCATCTTCGGCTTTGAGGCCGACCGGCCGGAGCAATATCCGGTCAAGTGGTGGATGGTGCTGCTCGGTGTGCTAGTGGTCGCCCGTGTGGTGTCGAGCGTCATCATCGGCATCATCGGCGATGCTGGCTGGATCACCCTGCCGGCGATCTGGGTGCTAATGAGCCGGACGGTGTTCAACATGATGGTGCTGCGTCGGCGCGCCAAGCTCTACGCCCAGTTCCCCGACTGTCTCTCGATGATCGTCCGCTCGGTACGCGCCGGCGTGCCACTCACCGAGGCGATCCGCATCGTCGCCAAGGAGAGCCCGGAGCCCTCCTCGGTGGAGTTCGCCCGCGTCGCCGGTGATCTTGCTATCGGCACGCCGATCTCGGAGGCGTTGACCTCCATGGCCGACCGAAACGAGATCACCGAGTTCCGCTTCTTCGCCACCGCCCTCACCTTGCAGAGCCAGACCGGAGGGCGGCTCGGCGAGACGCTCGATAATCTCGGCGCCATAGTGCGCAAGCGCATGGCGTTGAAATCCCGCGGCCGGGCGCTCGCCTCCGAGGCCCGCACCACCGCTATGATCCTCGGCTGCCTGCCCTTGCTGGCCGCCGGTGCCCTCTACTTCCTCAACCCAAGCTATATCGGCATTCTCTTCACCGACCCCTCAGGCAAGATGATCCTCGCCGCCGCCGCCGTCATGCTCGGCATCGGCGCCTTCATCATGCGTACCATCATTGAGAAGGCGCTGGCATGATCGGCATCGTGGCAGTCAAGATCGGCTTCGGCATCTCGCTGACGCTGTTCGGCATCGGCGGCTTCCTGATGCGCAACGTGATGCGCGACCAGCGCGCCACGGCCCGCATGCAAACCATGATCAGCGGCGGCTCGCCTCGCAGCACCGTCGCGGCCAAGGCGAAGGTCGATCCGCGGGACGCAGTGAAAATGCTCTCCGGCCTCGGCCAGGGCATCCTCAAGAGCGGCGTGGTCTCCGGCCAGACCGTGGATGCGGTGCAGAAAAGCCTCGAGGGTGCGGGCATCCGCAACCGCAATGCGGTCGGTGCCTTTGTCGCCGCCAAGCTGATGCTGGCCGTCGGCCTGCCGCTGATGCTGTTCATCCTGCTGCACCGCTGGGATCTCGACTCCCTGGTGCGCAACATGATCCTCGCCGCGAGCGCCGTCGGCGGGTTGCTGGCGCCGGACTACTTCGTGCGCAGCCTGCGCAAGACCTACCAGAAGGCGATCGCCAACGGGCTGCCCGATACGCTCGACATGCTGGTGATGTGCGCCGAATCCGGCCTCAGCCTCGAACCGGCGATCCAGCGCGTCGGCGCCGAGATCCACAACGCCCACCCGGCGATTGCCAACGAGCTGATGCTGACCGCCGGCGAATTCCAGATCAGCACCGACAGCCACGCCGTGCTTGATAATCTCGGCGAACGCACCGCGATCCCGCAGGTCCGCCGTGTGGTCGCCACGTTGCAACAAACCATGCAGTACGGCACGCCGCTCGCCGAGGCGTTACGCGTCTTGTCGGCTGAGATGCGCCAGGAGATCTTAACGCAATTCGAAGAGAAGGCGGCTAAGTTGCCCGTGCTGCTGACGTTGCCGATGATCCTCTTCATCCTGCCCACCATGTTCATGATCGTAGGGGGTCCGGCCGTTTTGCAGGCGATACGCATCTTCAGTAAATGAGTCTCCCCATGCGTTGGTTGTCAGTCACCCTCCTCCTCTCCGTGCTTTCCGCCTGTGGCGCGCCCGTGCAGCAGGCCGGCAATTCGAACATCCGCATCGCCGATGCGGCGCTCAGCTCCGGTTCGCCGCAGGTGGCCCTGCAGGTGCTGGAAACGACGCTGAAGACCGAGCCGCGCAACCTCGACGCGCTGCTCCGCCAGGGCAAGGCCAACGTGATGGCCGGCAACACCGCCGCCGCCGATGTCAGCTTCCGCCGCGCCATCGCCGTCGATGCGGGCAACACCGAGGCGCATGCCGCGCTCGGCAAGCTGCTGCTCGCCACCAACGCCGCCGAGGCCGAGACCCATTTCGTCCTGGTGGCGGATCGCGAGGCCGGCAACACGGCGGTGCTGAACAATCTCGGCGTCGCGCGGGACATCCAGGGCAAGCACGCCGCCGCCCAGGAAGCCTATCGCCGGGCGCTCGAGGTCAACCCCTCGCTGGCCTCGGCGCAGCAGAACCTCGCCCTTTCGCTGGCGGTCTCCGGCCGGGCGCAGGAGGGTGCGGTGATGCTGAACCAGCTCGCCAGCGTGGGCACCGGCGGGCGCAAGGTGCGTGATAATCTCGCCGTTGCCCTGGCTTTGTCCGGCGACAGCGCCATGGCCGGCCAGGTTCTGCGCGAGGAACTCAACCCCGCCGACGCCGCCGCCGCGCTCGACGGCTACCGCGCCCTCAAGCCGCCGGCCCAGCCGTAATCCGTCAGTTCACCGCCTCGCCCGGATAGATGCCCCAGATATCGTCGCGCTTCAGCCAGCCGCGATACTCGAACACCTGCACCTCGCACCAGGCCTTCGCCGCCTCGCAGGCGCGGATACGCCCGACCACGCCAGGCTTCAGGATCGCCACCGGCGCGGCGTCATCGGCACCTGATTTGCGCAGCACGTGCTCCTTGCCGCGCACCACGAAGCTGCGGCGGCCCATCAGCACGGCGGAATGCACCCAGCCCTTCACCCCATCCTGATCGACGATCAGGCGCCACGCCTCGAACTCGCGCTGGATTTCCACCGGCAGGTCACGCCGATGATATTGCCACTCGATCGGGTAGCGCGTGCCCGGCCCGGTGCGCAGATTGACCGCGTCGGACCGCAGCGACGCCCAGCGCGGCAGCGGTGCCTTGCTGTCACTGCCGATCGACGGCGTGATCGGCTTGGCCGGAGCGGCGGTTTCGGCCGCCGCCGCGGCAGCGGCCGCAGCGGGCGCCGGCTTGGCAGCCACCGGCGCCGGGGCCGCCGCGCCTGGCTTGGTGGTGGCGGGCTTGGGCGGCGGTGGCTTCTGCGCGTGGGCATTGACCGGAGGGTGCACCACCGGCGGCGGCTTGCCGGGGTCGGACTTGCCGAGGAGCGAGGGCGAGGCCAGCGGCGCCACCTGCTGCACCCCCGCGCGCGGCGCTGGCGCGGGCGGATTGCTCGATGGTGTCACCTGCGGCGCAGCCGGCGCGGTGGTCTTGGACGGCGCCTGCAACACGCCGGTCGCAGGCAGGGTCTGCGCGCCCGCCGGGGCGGCGAGCAGCACGAAACCGGAGAGAAACAGAGCGCGGCACTGCATGGCCCCTCCGTGCCAAGTCCCGCCGTATCGGGTCAAGCGTTCTGCAAGGCCGTGACCGCGCCGTCGGCCCGGTCGGCGGCGCGCAAGGCGGCCGATCGCAGGGCCGGGTCGCCATATCCGGCCCCGCCGCCCACCGCGATGGTGACGATGTCGCCCTTGCGCAGCGGCGCCTTGTCCTTGGATTTCAGCCGGATCGTCTCTCCGCCGCGCAGGATCTCGCAATAACCGGTGCTCCCCGGCGCGCCACCGAACAAGCCCTGCGGCGCGTGGCGGAACCGGTCCGAATAGAGCGCGATCTGCACGTCATCGCGGATGATCTCGAAGCGGCGGAGGAAGCCGAGGCCGCCGCGATGGGCTCCATCGCCGGCGCTGTCGGCGCGCAGGCTGTATTCGAGCACCCGGAAGAAGGAGAAATCCTGGTCCAGCGCCTCCACCGGCGTGTTCGAGCAGTTGGACAGCGGCCCGTCCACCGCGTCGCAGCCATCTGATTCCGCCGTCGCGCCGAGCCCGCCGCCGTAGATTTCGAGATAGACACTCCAGCCATCCGGCCCAAGATGAGAGAGCACCCCCACCGTCGTGGTATCGAACCCCGGCGCCATCACCTGGCCGGGTACCGCCAGCGAGAGCGCCTTCATGGTGGCGTTCCAGGCGCGGAAACACGCCTCCATGCGCGCCCGCACCGGGGCGGGATGGCGCGGATTGAGCAGCGAGCCATGTGGCGCGCTGATGCTGACCGGCCGCGCCGCGCCGGCGTTGAAAGGGATGTCCGGGCTGGTGAGCGCCGCCTTCACCGCCGAGAGGGCCGCCGAAATGGTGGAGGCGAAGGGCGCGTTGAGGTTGGTGCCGACCTGCGGCGCGGTGCCGGCGAAATCGAGCGCGATGGTGTCTCCCTTCACCGTCACCGCGACGCGCACCGGCAGCGGCGCCTCGCTGATGCCGTCGTCATCCACCATGTCCTCGCCATGGTAGACGCCATCGGGGACCCGGCTGATGGCGGCGCGCATGCGGGCCTCCGAATAGTCCTGCAGCGCGGCCATCACCGCGGTAAGTTTATCCGCGCCATAGCGGGCGGCGAGTTCGCGCAGCCGGGCGGCCCCGATCGCGTTGGCGGCCATCTGGGCGTCGAAATCGCCCATGGTCTGGTGCGGCACCCGCACATTGGCGCGCAGCAGCCGTTCGAAATTGCCGCCGTGCCAGTCCCGCTTCATGTTCCACTTCATCGGCGGGATGATCAGCCCTTCGGCGTAGACGTCCGCCGCGTGCGGATTGAGGCCGGGGCTGCCGCCACCGAGATCGAGGTGATGCGCGACCGAGGCGGAGAAGCCAATCACCTTGCCGCCGAAGAAGATCGGATGGAACAGGAACACGTCCTGCAAATGCTGCCCGCCGGAATAGGGATCGTTGATGGCGAAGAAATCGTCCTCTTCCAGGGACTCGATTGGGTAGAGCCGGGCGCAGGGCTGGAAGATGTGGCCGATGGTGCCGAGTTGCATCGGGATCAGCTCGGCCTGGGCGATGGTGTTGCCCTTGGCATCGAGCAGGGCGGCGGATCCGTCGCGGGCCTCGCGCAGCACGGTGGAGAAGGCCGAGCGCACCAGCTTGGCCCCCATCTCGCGCGCCGCGGCGATGATGGCCTGGCTGATGATGGCATAGTCGACCGGATCGAGTGTCATGCCGCCGCTCCGCGCATCAGGATGTTGCCATTCGGGTCCCGCTCCGCCCGCCAGCCCGGCGGTACCCAGATGGAGGAGGAATAGCCCTCGATCAGCGCCGGCCCGGCGACGCTCTCGCCCGCCGCGAGCCCGGCCGCATCGCGCAAGGCGGCGGTGACATCGGCTGCGCCTACCCGCACGGTGACTCCGGCCGGGCGGACGAGTGAGGTCGGCCGCTCGCGGAACTCCGGCAGCGCCTCGAGCCGGCGGCGGATGGTGCAGCGCAGGCCGACGATCTCGACCCTGCGGCCCGGTTCGCCACCATGGAAGTAGACCCGGTGATGCGCCGCGGTGAAGGCGGCGGCCAGCCCGGTGGGGGTGAGGTTGGGCAGTTCGGCGGGGTCGATATCGACCGGGATCTCAAACGCCTGGCCGACGAAGCGCATATCGGCGGTAAGCGCGAAATCGAGGGCGCCTTCGAGCCCGAGGGCACGGAATTCCGCAGTCGCCTCCTGTTGGAAGCGGGCGAATATCTCCCGCAGCACCCCGGGCGCCGCGGCATCGAGCGCGGTGCGGCGGGTGACGCCGATCGCCTTCATGAAATCGGCCGAGAGCAGCCCGAGGGCCGAAATCACCCCGGGATTGGGCGGCACCAGGATCTCCCGCACGCCGAGTTCATCGGCGATCTCAGCCGCCAGCAGCGGTCCGGCGCCGCCGAACGGCAGCAGCGCGTAGTCGCGCGGATCGCGGCCGCGCTCGGTCGAGACCAGCTGCATCGCGCGCACGATATTGGCCACCGCGAGGCGAATGGCCGCCGCCGCCGCGCCCTGGATGTCGGTGCCGAGACGGGCGGCGATCGGCGCGAAGGCGGCATGGGCGGCAGCGACATCGAGCGTCATCGCGCCGCCGAGGAAGGCATCTGCGCGGATCGTGCCGCGCACCAGATGCGCGTCCGTCACCGTCGGCTCAGTGCCGCCGCGGCCGTAGCAGGCGGGGCCCGGTATGGCGCCGGCCGAGCGCGGGCCGACGCGCAACATGCCGCCGTCATCGATCCACACCAGGCTGCCGCCGCCGGCGCCGACGGAGACGATGTCGAGCACGGGGGTGCGGATCGGCAGCCCGTCGATCTCGGTCTCCGGCGCCATCGCGGCCTCGCCGTCAACCACCAGCGACACATCGGTCGAGGTGCCGCCCATATCGAAGGTGATGAGGTTGCCGCGGCCCGAGCGGGCAGCCTGGCGAATGGCGCCGACCACGCCGGCGGCCGGGCCGCTGAACAACGCGGTGATCGCGGTCTGCCGCATCGCCACCGCCGGCAGACGCCCGCCATTGGACTGCATGACGCTGAAATGCCCGGCGAATCCGGCGGCCGCCAAGGTCGCCTCAAAGCGGTCGAGATAGCGGTCGATCACCGGCTGCACATAGGCAGAGAGCGCGGTGGTCGAGGCGCGCTCAAACTCGCGGAACTCGCGCGCCACCGCGTGCGAGCAGGCGATGCGCAGCCCGGGCAGGGCTTCGGCGATCAGCGCGCGCAGGCGGCGCTCATGGTCAGGTGCGGCATAGGCAGAGAGCAGGCAGATCGCCACTGCATCGTAGTTCCCCGCCGCCAGGGCCGGGATCAGCGCGCCACGGATGGAAGTTTCGTCGAGCGGTAGGATGATGTTGCCCGCGCCGTCGACCCGCTCCGGCACCTCGAAGCAATCCCGCCGCGCCACCGGCGGCGCCGGCTTGGCGTAACGCAAGTCGTAGATGTTGCGGCGGTCATGCCGCTGCAAAAACAGGATATCCCGGAACCCCTGGGAGGTGACGAAGGCGATCCGCGCCCCCTTCCGCTCCAGGATGGCGTTCGTGGCCACCGTCGAGCCGTGCACGAGATCGGCGATATCCGCCGCCGCGATCCCCGCCGCGCCGATCGCGGCATAGGCACCGATATCCGGGCTGTGCGGCGTGCTCGGCACCTTCGCCACCTCGACCCGACTGCCATCGACGGCGACGATATCGGTGAAAGTGCCGCCGACTTCGATGCCGACCCGCATGGCGTAACCCCGTCTCTTGTCCGGATCAAATCATCCAACGCCCGCCATCGATAAGCAAGGACTGCCCGGTGACGAAGCGGCTGTCCGGCCCGGCGAGGAAGGCGACCACCCCGGCCACGTCATCCGGCGTGCCGATGAAACCCATCGGGGTGCTCTGCTTGATGCGATCGATCACGCTCGCCGGCAGCCGGTCATGCGCCCGCGTGCCGATCGCCCCTGGCGCGACGGCATTCACATTGACGCGGAACGGCGCCAATTCCCGCGCCAGCGCACGGGTGAAGCCGATCACCCCCATTTTCGCGGCGCTGTAGTCGACCAGGCCGGTATCGCCGTAGAAGGCTGATTCGGAGGACATATTGATGATCCTCCCCGCCCCCCGCTCCCGCATCTGGGGCACCACCTGGCGGCTCGCGAGCATCGCCGAGCGCAGCGAGACCCGCAGCACGAACTCCCACACGTCAGGATCGGAGTTCCAGAATTCGCTGGCCCGCTCGCGGGCGCTTTGGCCGACATTGTTGAACAGGATGTCGATCCGGCCGAAGCGGGCGGTGATCTCGGCGAATGTGGTCTCGATCGCCGTGCGGTCGGTGCAGTCGATCGCGATCGGCAGTGCGGTGCGACCAAGGGCGGCGATCTCCTCGGCCAGCGTGGCCAGCCGGTCGGCCTCAAGGTCGATCACCGCGACATCGGCGCCATCGCGGGCGAGGCGCAGCGCGCTGGCGCGGCCGATGCCGTTGGCCGCACCGGTGACGACGGCGAACTGGTTGGTGAGTGGCTGGGACATCGAATCTTCCTCGGGACGTTTGACGCGGCGGGAAAGCGGCATCTAAGCTCACCCCGTCCGCGACGGCAAAGAGCGCGGCCGGGAGCCGAACTATGAAGACACTGCGATCCGTGCGTGGCGTTTCCTTCATCGCTGCCCTGGCCATGGCGGCCGGCGCGGCCTCGGCGCAGCCGGCGCCGATCAAGGCCGGGCAGTTTCTCGACATCACCGGCGGCGGTGCCTCGGCGGCCGAGGCGGCCAAGCTCGGCATCGACATGGCGGTGGCCGAAATCAACGCGGCCGGCGGTATCGCGGGCCGCAAGATCAACATGATCAGCGCCGACACCCAGACCGACCCGACGGTGGCGCTCGGCGAGGCCAAGCGGCTGGTGCAGCAGGAGAAGGTCGAGCTGATGTTTGGCCCCGTCATCAGCCAGGTGCTGATCGCCGTGCTCCCGGTGGTCAACGAGGCGAAAATTCCGCAATTCGGCGCCACCGGCTCGGAGGCGATCACCCCGCAGGCGGCGCCCTATTATTTCTCCGTGCTGATCAACGCCGAATCCCAGGCTAAGGCGATGATCGACCAGGCCGGCAAGGTGCTCAATGCCAAGTCCGGCGCCATCATTTCGGATAGCGGCGCCCAGGCGAAATCCTTCGTCGAGGCGATGAAGCGTGAAATGGAAGCCCGTGGTATCAAGCTCACCGGCGTCCAGGAATACCAATACCGCGCCACCGATATGACTCCGCAGCTCCTCACCCTCAAGCGCGGCAACCCCGACACGCTGTTCCTCTTCGCCAGTTCCGGCGAGGATGCCGGCAACGTGCTGAAGGCGCGCGACGATCTGGGGTGGGACCCCAAGGTGACCGGCAACTACACGGTCGCCACCTTCGCCGACGCCGTCATCCGCGTCGCCGGCAAGGAGGCGCTGCACGACACCACCGGCCTCAACTACACCGCCTTCACCTATTGCGACGCCAACCTGCTGCCCAAGCCGTTCGGCGAGTTCGTCACCCGCGCCAAGGCGTTCGACGCCGGCAAGGCCGGCCGCCTGTCGCTGCCCTTCGCGGCCGCGCTGTATGACGGCGTGTTCGTGCTCAAGGAGGGCATCGAGGGCAGCGGCAAAACCGACGGCCCCTCCGTTGCCGCCTGGATCGAAGCCAATGGCGCCAAGCACACCGGTATCCTCGGCCCGCTCGGCGCGACCCCCGCGTCTCACTTCCTGGTTGGCCCAACCGCGCTCTCGGCCGTCTACCCCGACCGAATCCTGCCCGGCGGATTGCAGCAGCGCTTCGGCTGCAAATAGCCCAGCCGGACCATCCGGCCGATGAACGACCTGCTGATCATCGTCGTGCACGGCATCGGCGTGGGCGCCATCTTCGCCCTCGTCGGCATGAGCTTCAACGTGGTGTTCAACGCCAGCGGCATCCTGAATTTTGCCCAGGGAAACATGCTCGTGCTTGGCGCCCTGTTCGCCTTCCTCCTGTTACCGACGCAGCCCGACCTCCTGCGCTGGTTCATCCTGCTACCGGCGGTGGCGATCGGGCTCGCGCTGCTGTTGGCGGTGCAGGGGTATGTGACGCTGCTGCCGCTGCGCTCCTCGGTGGAGCAGCACTCCTGGCTGATCACCACCCTGGCGGCCTCGGTGATCATCGGCGCGATCCTGCTGATCTACCAGGGTTCCGCCCAGCAATCCGTCCGCAGCCCCTTCACCGCCATCCGCTTCATGGGCGTGCGCATCCCCGCGACCTACGCGTTGACCACCGGCCTCGCGCTGTTCTGGTTCATCGCGCTGCATATCTTCCACACCCGCGTGCTGACCGGGCTCGCCATCAGCGCCCTGTCGCAGGATCTCGACGCCGCCCGCGCCGCGGGCCTCCGCGTTCGGCGCCTGCAGGTCACGGCCTTTGCCATCAGCGGGCTGATCGTCGGCTCGGCCGGCTTCGTCGCCGCCCCGGTGATGGCGATCGCCAATGATAGCGGGATCACCTACGTGATGAACGGCTTCGTCGCCGCGGTGGTCGGCGGGCTAGGCGCCAATCTGGGCGCCCTGGTCGGCGGGGTGCTGGTCGGCATGTTGTCGCTTTACGCGGCCTATGAATATGGCGGCGAGTTCCAGAACCTCGTCTCGCTCGCCCTCCTGGTGGTCGTCCTCATGGTGCGCCCCCAGGGCCTGTTCGGCCGCCAGGCGGCGCGCCGGGTGTGAACCGCGTGCGCTTCGACGCGGCGACCCGCCTGCATCTCCTGCTCGGCATCATCGCCGTGGCGGGTAGCATCCTCCTGCCTGCTCTGCTCGGCAGCGCCTACTGGACCCATAATTTCCTCATCGTAAACCTCTTCGTCGCGGTCGCGGTGCTGCAGAACATGCTGCTGGCCGATGCCGGGCAGGTTTCCTTCGGCCAGGGCGCCGTCTTTGGCCTCTCCGCCTTCACGGTCGGTATCGTCGCCGGTCTCTGGGGCCACAGCTACGCCGCGGGCTTCCTGGCCGGCGTCGCCATGGCGGTCGTCCTCGGCCTGCTTTTCGCCCTGCCGGCTTTGCGGGTGCAGGGCTACTACCTCGGCTTCGTCACCTTGAGCGCCGCCGTGGTGTTCCCCGAGATGCTGGTCGCCTTCAACGACCTCACCAACGGCATCAACGGCATCACCCGCGCCGTCCCCGCCTTGACCACCCCGCTCGGCCTCGGCCTCACCCCGATCGCGCTCATGGTGATGGCCCTCGCCATCGCCGCCCTGCTGTTCCACGCCACGCTCCGCGCCACCCGCCTCGGCCGCCGGATCCGCGTCGCCGCCGTCAGCCCCGAGGCAGCGATGGCCCTCGGCATCAACCCCGGCGCGCTCCGCTTCATTGCCTTCACCATCGCCGCCACCGGGACCGGCCTCGCCGGCGCGCTCTACGTCCCCGTCCTCGGCTTCGTCAGCCCCTACGCCTTCCGCGTCGATCTCTCGATCTTCTTCTTCTTCTCCGTCGTCGTCGGGGGCAACGGCCAGCTGATCGGCCCGGTGATCGGCGTCTGGATCCTCTACCTCGTCCCCAACGCCCTGCTGGCGGACCTCGCGAATTACCGCCTGCTCGGCTACGGCTTCGTCGCGCTGCTCATCATGCTGGCCTTCCCCGATGGCGTGGTCGGCACCATCGAGGCCTTGCGCCGCCGCCGCCGACTGCGCACCCAGGTCACCGGCATCAGCGTCGATCGCGTGCTCGCCTGGCCCGGCGCCCGCCCCCGCCCGCCGACCCAAGGCCAGGCAATCACCGTCCGTGGCGTCCGCAAAACCTTCGGCTCCCTGGCCGCCCTCGATGGCGTCGATCTCGCCGTCATTCCCGGCAGCGTGCACGGCCTGGTCGGCCCCAACGGCTCAGGCAAAACCACGCTCCTCAACGTGATCTCCGGCTTCATCGCGCTCAACGCCGGCAGCGTCGCCATCAACGGCACCGACACCTCCCGCGCCCCCGCCTACCGCGTCGCCCGCCTCGGCGTCGGCCGCACCTTCCAGACCCCGCGTGTGCTGGAGGAGATGTCGATCTGGGAGAATCTCGAAATCGGCGCCGACGTGAAGGGCGACCATAGCAACTGGCTCCTCGCCCTTCTCGCCCCCTTCCGCACCGAATGGTCGGAGAACCGACCGGACCTGCTTGCCCACGCCCAGCGCCGCGTACTCGAAGTCCTCCGCACTGTCGCCGGTGACGCTGACATCCTCCTGCTCGACGAACCCGCCGCAGGCCTCTCCGCCGCCGAGCGGCGCGATTTCGCCCGCCTCGTCCGCTTCCTCAGCGAGCGGCTCGGCAAAACCGTCCTACTGGTCGAGCACGATCTCGCGCTGGTCTGGAAAGTCGCCGATCGCATCACCGTGCTCGATGCCGGCCAGGTCATCGCCGAAGGCCCGCCCGACACCATCGCCGCCGATCCCCGGGTGCGACGCCTGTTCATCGGAGGCGCCGATGCTTGAGATCAGCGGCCTTCACGCCGGCTATGGCCGCGTCCCCGTCTTGCGCGGGATCGACCTCAGCGTCGCTCCCGGCGAGATCGTCCTGGTGCTCGGCCCCAACGGCGCCGGCAAATCCACCCTGCTGCGCAGCATCGGCGGCTTCATCAAACCCACCGCCGGCACCGTCCGCCTCGACGGGCAGGACATCACCGGCCTCGCCCCGGAGGAAATCACCCGCCGCGGCCTCCGTCTGGTGCTCGATGGCCACCGCGTCTTCCCCGAACTCTCCGTGCGCGACAACATCCGCCTCGGCGCCGCCTTTCGTGGCGGCCGGCCGGATTTTGAGGCGATGGCGGGGCCAGCGCTGGAGATGTTCCCCATCCTGCGCCAGAAACTCCTCGATCCCGCCCGCGATCTCAGCGGCGGCCAGCAGCAGATGCTCGCCCTCGCCCAGGCCTTCGTCGCCCAGCCCCGCGTTCTGCTTTGCGACGAACCCTCGCTCGGCATCGCGCAAATGCTGATCCCGCCGATCCTCGACTTCCTCAAGCGCTGGGCGGCACTGGGCACCGCGGTCGTCATCGTCGAGCAGCAGATCGACAGCGCCCTGGCCGTGGCCGATCGCGCGGTGATCATGGAACGCGGCGAAATCCGCCTTACCGGCACCGCCGCCGAACTCCGCCAGGACAAGCGCGTGCAGGCCATCTATCTCGGGCTTGATGAGGAGGACACGCCATGACACTCGAAGACCGCCTGCGCGCCGTAGAAGACCGCGAGGCCATCCGCGCCCTCAAAGCCTTCTATGCCAAATGCGCCGACGACAAATACACCGATGACCACCGCCGCAAGCCCCAGGCCGAGATTGACGCCATCACTCGCCGCCAGGTCGAGGCCACGTTCACCCCCGATGCCGTGTGGGATGGTGGCCCCCAGTTCGGCACCCGTGAGGGACGTGAGGCGATCTACGACCACCTGCGCGCCGGCGGCTGGAACTTCTCGCTGCACTACTTCGTCAGCCCCGTCATCACGCTGAACGGCGATACCGCCACCGGCTCCTGGATGCTTTGGCAGCCCTGTACGCTCACCAAGGACAACCGCGCCATGCTGATGTCCGCCACCACCGATGACCAATACGTCCGTACACCGGATGGCTGGCGCATGACGCGGATGCGCTTCACTCTCAAATTCATCACCCCCTTCGATCGCCCATGGTCGGCGGGGCGCAACGCCATATTCACCGGCTGAGGACATCATGCGAATCAAGGGACGGCGAATTCTGGTCACTGGCGCGGCCTCCGGCATCGGCCGGGCAATCACCGCGATGTTCATCGCCGAAGGCGCCGGGGTGGCAATGCTTGATCGCGACGCTGGCCGGCTTGAAGCCGAAGCCGCCAAGCTCGGCGCCCCCTCCTTCACGTGTGACGTATCCGACGAAGCCCAGGTCGACACCGCCGTCGCCGCCGCCGCCAAGTCCCTCGGCGGGCTCGATGGCGTGGTCAACAGCGCCGGCATTGATCTGATGCGTCCGTTCGGCGAGATGGCGCTTGCCGATTGGCGGCGCATCATGGCCGTTGATCTCGACGGCCCGTTTCTCGTTTGCGCCGCGGCCCTGCCCGAACTCCGCCGCGCGGGATCGGGCACCATCGTCAACATCGCCTCCGGCGCAGCACTCCGCCCGCTTGAGAACCGCACCGCCTATTGCGCAGCAAAGGCCGGGCTGGTGATGTTCAGTAAGACACTCGCTGTCGATCTCGCGCCAGACCATATCCGCGTCAACGCGATCTGCCCGGGCATCATCGACACCCCTCTGTTCCGCACATCGTTCGAACAGGCAGAGAATCCCGAGACGGAGTTGTCGAAAATTATGGACAGATACCTCATCAAGCGCGCCGGCGTGCCGGACGACATCGCGGCGGCGGCACTGTTCCTGACCAGCGCAGAGTCCGCCTTCATGACCGGTTCGGCCATCGCGGTGGATGGCGGCCGAACATTCCACTGATTTGGCGCCTAATACCAATCGTCACTGACTAGAACCCATGCACCCAATCGCGTAGTCCGATGGTCATGATACGCTATGGCTGTTCCGTGATTTTGTTCCAGGCATAGCAGCAGTGGTCGATGATATCGTCGTATGAGGTGAACACCCTGTTCGACGGCCAGGTGGACACCTCCAAGAACCATTGCACTGGCGCTGGCAGCGGTAATGTAGCGCAGTCCGGCGACCTCTGGAGCGCGGGAACGGCGACGACGGCGGCGTGATGGATGTTGGTGTGGCGGCGTTTTCCGCCGGCACGTTCGTGGTCGGCGCTATGCCGGTTCGGCCCTGCCGCTGAGCCAGACGAAGCGGCGGATGTTGTAAGCGAGGTTGACCAGGCCGATTTTCAGCCGCGCCCGGGCAATGCCGATGCTGCGCACCGCCAACCCCATCAGCCCCTTCTGGTGGGCAAACACGTGCTCGACCTTGGAGCGCACCTCGGATTTGCGCGCATTGGCCCGCCGTGTCCGTTCCGGCATGGGCCGGCCCTGGGGCTTCTTACGGTGAATGCGCGACACCAGGCCGCGCCGCGCCAGCATCGCCTCGTTCTTCGCCGAGCGGTAGGCGGTGTCGGCCCATACGTCGCTGGCCGAGTTCGCGGCGTCGAGCACATCCTCCAACCGGACGCCGTCATGCGCCGCGGCGTGGGTGATGGTCCAGCCGCGGATCAGGCCATGCCGGCGGTCGATCGAGATGTGGTTCTTGTAGCCGAACGCCGGCACCGCCAGGTCGACCTGCGGCGCACCGTCCTCGCGCGGCTTTGCCTTGCTGAACTTCACCGTCCAGCGCGCATCGCGGTCCTTCTGGCGCAGTTTGGCCGGCTTCCCCGCCCAGCCTTCAGGGATCTCCCCCGCTTTGATGGCGGTGCGCTCCGCCTCGGTGTTGCGCTGCTTCGGCGCTGCCACGATGGTCGCATCCACAATCTGTCCGCCCATGGCGAGATAACCGGCCATCTTCAGCGCCGCGTCGAACCGGGCGAACAGCGCATCGACCGCGCCCGCCGGCTTCGGCGCCTCGCGAAGATCCAGATCGTGTTCGCATCCGGCACCGCGTCTGACAGCCCAAGCCCAAGGAAGCGCATGAACGACAGACGGTCTTTGATCAGATA
>CAIPLM010000237.1 GCA_903865895.1 uncultured Rhodospirillales bacterium
CCCGAGGCGGCAGAAGGCTGCCCTGACCCCGATCAATGCCCTGCTTGAAACGACCATTGCTCATAGGAAGAGCGAATCAAACCACATCGGGTCGAGCAAGATGATTCTTGCCCAGCCTCTGCGCTTACGCATCCTACGCTGGATGATAGGGGAGGAAAAAAAATTTCGGTGGATGCTATTTTTCTCTTGATTCGAATTAACTCATGAATTAGATATACCCTATGAACACGAACGCCCCCTCCCCTGCGCCTCCCCAGGCCGAGCCGCATCCCGCGGTTCTGCTGGGGGAAGCTGTGGCCGGGCTGCTGATGGCGTTGTTGGCGCCCTGGGGGTTGTGGCGGTGGATGCCGGGTGGGCGGGCGTTGCATGCGATGCTCACGCAATGGGGGCGGGATTTTGCCGCGCTCATGGCGCGGATCGCCAAGGGGCCGGTGGTGCCTGAGGTGGTGGTGCGGCGACGTGGGCGTGAGGTGGCGCGGCGGATGGGTGCAGAGCGCTCGGAGTCCGTGCGGCCGCGTGTGCGCGTTGTGGATCAGGCACCGGTGGTGGTGGAGCGGCGCGTGGTTCGGCCGGGATTTCCGCCGCCGCCGCGCGTGCTGGGCGGGGTTGCGCGGGGTGCGCCGCGCCCGGCGGTGCCGCCGCCGCGAGTTGGGGCGATGTGCGGCGAAATCGTGCTTGGTTGGCTGTGCAGCACACCACGCGATGCCCTGCTCTTTCGAGCGGGGGCATTGCGTGGCCGGAGGTGCTGGCGGCGCGCGGTGGCCGCGCGGGGCAGCCTGTGCATCCATGCAATGCCGCCTTGGCAAGGGCGCGCTTGCATTCGGCCGCGCGGGCCTTTTAGGTCAGGCTGAGGAGAAATCATCATGGCACACAGCAAGATCTTCATCGACGGCGAAGCGGGGACCACGGGGCTTGGCATCCGCGAGCGCCTGCTCCGCGTGCCCGGTGTGGATCTGCGCTCGATTGCCGATGATCGCCGCAAGGACCCGGCGGCGCGGCGGGATATCATGGCCGAGGTCGATCTCGTGGTGCTGTGCCTGCCCGATGCAGCGGCAAAGGAATCGGTGGCGCTGGCGGATAGCCTGGGCAACCAGGCGCCGCGGCTGCTCGATGCCTCGACGGCGCATCGGGTGGCGCCGGATTGGGTCTATGGGTTTGCTGAACTCGCCGCCGGGCAGGCGGAGCGGGTGGCCACTGCGCGCAAGGTCAGCAATCCCGGCTGCTACCCGACCGGGGCGGTGGCGCTGCTTCGCCCGTTGATCGATGCGGGGATCATGCCGGTGGACTACCCCGTCACCATCAACGCGGTGAGCGGGTATTCGGGCGGCGGCAAGGCGATGATCGGCGAGCATGATACGGATGGCGGGCCGGCGTTCGAGCTGTATGGGCTCGGGCTGGAGCACAAGCATGTGCCGGAGGTGCAGACATACGCCGGGCTGACGCGGCGGCCGATTTTTGTGCCCTCGGTCGGGCATTACCGGCAGGGCATGATCGTCTCGGTGCCGCTGCATCTCGACACGCTGAACGGGTCCCCCAAGGGGGCGGATTTGCATGAGGCGATCGCCG
>CAIPLM010000238.1 GCA_903865895.1 uncultured Rhodospirillales bacterium
ACCCTGAAGCGCCCCACCGGCGGCTTCTTGTTCAACATGGGCTCGGGCGACGCGGTGATGATGGCGCCCAACTCGGTCGCCACCAACAAAACCAACCCCGTCGGCACCGGCCCCTTCGTGTTCAAGCGCTGGGTCAAGGGTGACCGCGTGGAGATCGAGCGCAACCCGAATTACTGGGGCCCCGCGCCGAAGATCGCCAGCGCCACCTTCCGCTTCATCGCCGACCCCTCGGCGGCGACGGCGGCGGTGATGGCCGGCGATCTCGACGCCTACCCGCTCTTCCCCGCCCCGGAATCCCTCGACAAGATCCGCGCCGACAAGCGCTTCGCCGTCGTGCTGGGCTCCACCCAGGGCAAGACCATCATGTCGATCAACAATGAGCGGGCGCCGTTCAACGACGTGCGGGTCCGCCGCGCCCTCGCCCACGCGATCGACCGCGACGCCCTGCTGAGCGCGCTGAACGGCACCGGCAAGCCGATCGGCTCGCATTTCGTGCCCGGCAATCCCGGCTACATCGACCTCACCGGCGCCTACCCCTACGACCCCGCCAAGGCCCAGAAGCTGCTCGCCGAAGCCGGCGTGAAGCCGGGCACCGAGATGACCATCAAGCTCCCCCCGCCCGGCTATGCGCGGCGCGGCGGCGAGGTGATCGCCGCGATGCTCGAGCAGGTCGGCATCAAGGCCAAGCTGGTGCCGGTGGAGTGGGCGCAATGGCTGAACGACGTATTCAAGCAGTCCGACTTCGACCTCACGATCATCGCTCATGTCGAGCCGAACGACCTCGATATCTATGCCCGCGACAAGTACTACTTCAACTACAAGGACGCCGGGTACCGCGCGATCTACCAGAAATGGGTCGAGACCTCCGACCCCGCCGCCCGCATCGATCTCGTCGGCCAACTCCAGCGCAAGCTGTCCGAGGATGAGCCCAACATCTTCCTCTTCAGCCTCGGCAAAACCGGCGTGTGGAACGCCAAGCTGAACGGGTTGTGGGTCAACCAGCCGATCTTCAACAACGACCTGTCGGGCGTGTCCTGGAGCGAGTGATCCCAGCCTCGTCATGAAGGGCTTCGTGATCCGGCGGCTGGTGGGGTTGTTCCTGACCCTGCTGGCCGCCTCACTCGTTGTGTTCGCCGTGCTGCAGATCCTGCCCGGCGATCCCGCGACCCTGATGCTCGACACCTCGGCGCGGCCGGACACGCTGGCGGCTTTGCGCAAGCAGCTCGGCCTCGATCAGCCGGCCTGGTGGCGCTATCTGCTCTGGATCGGCGGCCTGCTGCGTGGCGATTTCGGCGTCTCCTACACCTACTCCGTGCCGGTCTCGGAGCTGATCGCCCAGCGCGTGCAGGTCACGGTGCCGCTGGCGATCATGTCGATCTGCCTCTCCACCTCGATCGCCATCCCCGTCGGCGTCCTGGCCGCCGCCCGGCGCGGCCGCGCGGCCGACGCGGCCGTCATGGGCGTAGCGCAATTCGGCGTCGCGCTGCCGAATTTCTGGCTCGGCATCCTGCTGATCCTCGTCTTCGCCGTGGCCTATCCAGTATTACCAGCCGGCGGCTTCGCGGGCTGGGAGAAGGGGTTCTGGCCCGCCTTCCGCTGCCTCATCCTCCCCGCCTTCGCCCTCGCACTGCCCCAAGCCGCCATCCTCTCCCGCGTCACCCGCTCGGCCGTGCTGGAAACCCTCGGGCAGGACTACGTGCGCACCGCCCACGCCAAGGGTCTCTCCGGCATCGCCGCCCTGTGGCGCCACGCGGTGCCCAACGCGCTGATCCCGGTGGTCACCATCATCGGCCTGCAATTCTCCTTCCTCCTGGCGGGCACGGTCATCATCGAAAACGTCTTCACCCTCCCCGGCCTCGGCCGCCTCGTCTTCCAGGCCATCGCTCAGCGCGACCTCATCGTCGTGCAGGACCTCGTGGTGCTGCTCGCCGGCTCGGTGATCCTGGTGAACTTCCTGGTCGATCTCGCCTATCTCGGGCTCGATCCGCGGATCTCCCGCGAGGGGGCGCGATGAAAGTGATGACGCGCGAGGGCGCGCGATGAAAGTGATGACGCGCGAGGGCGCGCGATGAAACCGGCCTGGCGCAGCGGCAACCTGCTGATCGGCGGCACCATCACCGCGCTGATCCTGGCGATGGCGTTGGTCTCGCTGGTCTGGACCCCCTATCCGCCGACCAAGATCGACATCATCCACAAACTCGCCGATCCCTCCGCCGCCCACTGGCTCGGCACCGACCCCTTCGGGCGGGACGTCTTCTCCATGATCATGGCCGGCGCCCGCTCCTCCCTCTCGGTGGCGCTGATCGCGGTGCTGGTCGGTGCCGGCCTCGGCGTGCCGCTCGGCGCCCTCGCCTCGGCCCGCGGCGGCTGGGTGGATAATCTGGTGATGCGCTCCACCGACCTCGCCTTCGCCTTCCCCGCCTTGCTCACGGCGGTCATGATCACCGCTTTGGCCGGCCCGGGCGCCGGGAATGCCATGCTGGCGATCGGCATTTTCAACATCCCCGTCTTCGCCCGCGTCACCCGTGGCGCCGCGCTCGCGGTGCGGGAACTGGACTTCGTGATGGCGGCCCGCGCCACCGGCCATGGCGAATTCGCCATCATGCTCCGCCACGTGCTGCCCAATATCTCCGCCGTGCTGCTGGTGCAGGTGACGATCCAGTTCGCCCTCGCCATTATCGCCGATGCCGGCCTCGCCTATGTCGGCCTCGGCACCCAGCCGCCCTTCCCCTCCTGGGGCCGGATGCTGAACGACGCACAGACCTATATCTTCAAGGCGCCGCTGCTGGCCGTCTTCCCCGGCGCCGCCATCACCACCGCGGTGCTCGGCCTCAACCTCCTCGGTGACGGGCTGCGTGACCTGCTCGACCCTCGCCTCTCGCGTTCCCGCTGATCAAGGACCCTGCCATGACTGACCTCGCCGACCTCTCCGCCGTCGATCTGCTGGCCCTCTACCGGGCCGGCAAGGCCTCGCCGGTCGAGGTGACGCGGGCGGTCTTCGCGCGCATGGAAAAGGCCGAGCCGGTGCTCTGCGCCACCTGGGCGCTCGATCCCGAAGGCGCCCTGGCCGCCGCCCGCGCCTCCGAGGCCCGCTGGCGGGCGGGCAATGCGGGCGCGCTGGATGGCGTGCCGATCACCATCAAAGAAAACATCGCCACCAAAGGCGTGCCAGTCCCCCTCGGCACCGCGGCGACCGACCTGGTGCCTGCCGCCGCCGATGCCCCCCCTTCGGCGCGGGTGCGCGAGGCCGGCGCGGTGATCCTCGGCAAGACCACCATGCCGGATTACGGCATGCTCTCCTCCGGCGTCTCCTCCTTCCACAAGCTCGCCCGCAACCCCTGGAACCCCGCCTTCAACCCCGGCGGCTCCTCGGCCGGCGCGGGCGCCGCAGCGGCGGCCGGCTACGGCCCGCTGCATCTCGGCACCGATATCGGCGGCTCCATCCGCCTGCCGGCCTCCTGGTGCGGCATCGTCGGCCACAAGCCCTCCAACGGCCGCGTGCCGATCGACCCACCCTATATTGGCCGTGCCGCCGGCCCGATGACGCGCACGGTCGCCGATACCGCCCTGCTGATGTCCGTGCTCTCGCAGCCCGACGCGCGCGATCACATGAGCCTGCCCCCCGCCGAGATCGCCTGGGGCGCGCTGGACCGCGATCTCAAAGGCGTCCGCATCGCCGTGGTGCGCGATATCGGCATCGGCGACGCCGCCCGGCCGGACGTGCTGGCCGCCCTCGATGACGCCGCCGCCCGCTTCGCCGCCGCCGGCGCCATCGTCACCCCTGTCGGCCCCTTCCTGCTGCCCGAGATGCTCGAAGGGCTCGACCAGTTCTGGCGCACCCGCTCTTACGCCGACGCGCAGAAACTCTCGCCCGAGAAACGCGCCATGCTGGTGCCCTTCATCCGCGACTGGATTGCCCCGGCGGCGGCGTTCGACGGGGTGACGGCGGTGCGCGGCCTCAACCGCATCGTCGAGATGAGTGCCTCCGCCGTGGCGGCGATCCAGGGCTATGACTTCATGCTGATGCCCACCGCGCCGATGCCGAGCTACCCAGCGGAATGGCCGATGCCGAGCAACGACCCCGCCCGCGCCATGGCCCATATTGGGTTTACCGTGGCCTTCAACATGTCCGGCCAACCCGCCGCCTCGGTCAACGCCTCCTACACGGCGGACGGGCTGCCGATCGGCATCCAAATCGTCGGCCATCGCTTCGATGATCTCGGCGTGTTGCAGATGGCGCATGCCTGGGAACAAATCCGTCCGACCCAACGCCCCTGGCCCAACGTCTGAGCCATCGACTCGCCGGAAAAACTGGATAGTTGCGTTCTGCAAGTAATCCGGCGATGATGGGTGGTCGCAGCGCCAAAAGGCTTGACTTCGTCTGCGACTCGATCGGCGAGAGGCGAGGGAACAGCGGTGCGACAGGGTGATTGCGGAACTGCGGCGAAACGCATGCGGGTGATGGCGCTCCCGGCGGCGCTTGCGCTGCTCGCCGGCTGCACAACCGGCCAGGATATGGCCGGCGCGCGCGGACAATACTCCACGCGGGTGGCCGATGCCGCCCTGGCCTCCGGCGCGCCAGACATGGCGCTCCGCGTGAGCGACCTCATCATCGATCGAGACCCCGGCAACACCTCGGCCTGGGTCAGCCGTGGCGACGCGCTCTACGCCATGGGCCAGCTTACCAAGGCCCGCGCCGCCTATCGCACGGTGATCCAGCTCGATCCCAGGGTCGCTTCCGCGCATATCGGCCTCGGCCGCACCCTGGTGCGCTCCGACCCCCGCGCCGCCGAAGCGGAATTCGCCAAGGCCGTGGCGCAGGAGCCCGAGAACATCGTCGCGCTCAACAACCTCGGCATCACCCGCGACCTGCTGGGCCGCCATGTCGAGGCGCAGGACGCCTACCGCACCGCGCTGATGGTCGATCCGGAATTGGCCGACGTGAAGGTCAATCTCGGCCTCTCCCTTACCATGTCCGGCCGCGCCGCCGAGGCGGCGGACCTCCTGCGCCCGCTGGTCGAGCACGCCGACGCCACGCAGGAATGGCGCAACGCCGCGGCCATGGCGATGACCATGGCCGGCGATCGTGATGGTGCCCGCTTGGCGCTCGATGGCATCGATAGCGGCAAGCCCGCCGCCGCGATGGCTTACCAAGCGCCGGCGCCCCAACTCCCGGCGGTGGCCATCCGCACAGCGCCGCAGGTGCCGGTGGCCCGTAACGATCTCCACGCCCCGCCGCTGCAGCGCGACACCCCGGCCGTCCTGCCGGCCCCCTCCGCCCCGCCCGTGCTCGCCGCGATCGACGCCGCGCCGGTCATGGCAGCCCAGGCGCGGCAAGCCCTCGGCAAGCCAGTCGCCGCGCGAGCACCGCTGCCGAAGCCGCCCCCGCAGGTGACCAGGTCGCAGACCCCGGCGCGGATCGACTGGTCAGTACTACGGCCGGAGACCAGCCGCCCCGAGAAGAAACCAGCCGCGTCAGCCGCCGCGCCGCTGGCGCCCGCGCCCGTGGTTCCCGCGTCTCTCCATCAGGTCCCGACGACCCTCGAAATCGACGGACTCAACCTGCAACTCGGCGCCGCCGAGCCGGTGCGTGGCGGCCTATGGGAACGGCTGGCTGCCTGGCTGCCTAACCTGCTCGCGAGCATTCCGCTGCAAGACGGCCAGTCCTAGCTACGGGTGCGCTGAGCCGGTTCAGCCCGGCCTTAAGGCACGGCGCAGGCACAGGGTAAGCAGCACGATGTCGACCCCCAGCGCCACCGGTGCCTTCAGTCCGATCGCCAGCACCGGCGCCATCAGCGTCAGCGGATAGGCAACCACCACCAGAAGTCGCTCCCAGCCGCGCAACCCTTCCGGGCCCGCGCTTCGCATGAGCCAGGCCAGCGCCAACACCGCGATCATCTGATCGTAAAGCAGCACGAGCGGCACCGCGAGCAGCGTGGCGGCCAGCAACGCCGCCTGGCGAAGCGCCGGTGCTTCCCGCTGCCGCCACACCAGCACCACCGCCACGCCGCAGCCGAACGTGACGATGCCCTGTACGACATAGGCAACCTGGATCGGCACGCCCATCAGCCGCAGTCCGCCAAAGAGCGAGACGAAACCGGCGAAATTGATCCGCCCGGAGGCGTAGGTGCCATCCGCCCCGGCCATTGCCGCAAGATAGGCCGCCCAGGTGTCAAGCCCAAGCAGCAGCAGCGAGAGCAGCAGCAGGACTCCGGCGCTCACCCCCGCTGCGATGAACGCGCGCCACCGCCCCGCCGCCGCCAGGGCGAAGGGCGTAAGCAGCCCGAGATGCGGCTTGAAGCACAGCGCGCCGAGCGCCGCTCCGGCGGTGAAAGGCCGCCGCTCCAGCAGCAGCCCGAACGTGCCGAGCAGCGCGGCGCTAAGATAGGCATTCTGCCCCTGACCGAAATTCCAGAAAGTCGCGGGAAACGCCAGCACCGGGATCAGCCAGGTACGCCCGCGCTCACCGAGAATGCGGCGCAGCACGGCCGCGAACAGCAAGAAAGTGGCACCCTCGAACACCAGCAGCGCCATACCAT
This sequence comes from uncultured Rhodospirillales bacterium, assembly GCA_903865895.1. Classification (GTDB taxonomy): domain Bacteria; phylum Pseudomonadota; class Alphaproteobacteria; order Acetobacterales; family Acetobacteraceae; genus CAIYPH01. Next base: position 6,540 of record CAIPLM010000238.1, read on the forward strand.
AGGGCAGTGTCGCCAACCCCGCGCAAATCAGCAGGAACACCGGCGGATAGTAGAAGAACACATAGGGCACGCCGGGCGCGCTCACCTGCTGCTCGGCGACATAATGCGCTGCCTGATCGTAAACCAGCGCGGGAGTTCCCGCGAGCACCAGCTTGCCGGCGGCATAGAAGCTCAGGAAGTCGATCGAGGACAGCCCGACGCCGAAGGCGATATTAGCCTGCTGTAGCACCAGCATTACGAAGATCGCCACTTCGAGCATGAGGAAAACCCCCGCCCAGGCAATCAGCCGCTCGCGGTTCAGCCAAGGCGTCGGTACGTCGTCGGTCACCGGTCTAGTAGGTGATTTGGGCGGAATCGGTGATCGTGCCGGTCAGTGCCGCCCAAACCGGCGAGAACGCGGTGAATTGGTAGGTCGCTGTTACGGTAATCGTGATCGGGGTTGTCGTGCTGTAAGAGTTCTGCGTGATCGACAGTGTCAACTGGCTCGGGTCGAGGAAGGGGACGATCGAGGTGAGCGAGCTGAGGCTCGCCTGCGTGTTCATGGCGGCACCGCTGGCGGAGAGGGAGGCGTTCGCCAGCGCGGCACGCGCAGCTTCGCTGGTAAAGGCGCGGAGCGAATGCTCGATGATGTAGTAGCGGCCGAGATCCATGCAGCCGATCACCAGCACCATGAACGTCGCGGCGACGATACCGAATTCAAGGCTGGTAACCCCGGCATTGCGGAGCCGGCGGGTGCGGTTATTGCACGCGGATGACATAGCTGGTGCTCACGGAATCAAATGTCACGGGGGACAGCAACAATGGCGAAAACGGCCTGGAGACGGCAAGCGTGATGAAACGCTGGTTCACTTGGCCTATGGGGCAAATTGGATCGGTTGAGCAGTCGGCTGAGGTCACCGCGCCGCCGGCCGCCCAGCAGGAGCAGGTCACCACGGGTGCACTGACGACCGCATCCGTCCAACCGGCCGGCAACGCCGCTGTGACGGCGGATTGAATGTTGGTGTAGCTCGTCGGATAGGACATGGCATAGGTGCCGCCGGCGTGCAGAGCATCATCCAACTTCGTGCGGATCGCGATCATGTTGCCGAGGTCATAGGTGCCCAGCACGATGATGGCGATCACCGGAACGACCATGCCGAATTCCATCGCGGAAATCCCACGGCGATCGGCCAGCGCAGCACGCAGCCGCGCGCCGGCTTGTCGGATGCTACTGAACAAGGCGCACCCCCTGCATTTGGGCCAGGGCTGTTCCATAGACGGCACAGCCTGTGGTGTCGATGGTTGTTCGGCTTGCCAGTGTCAACGTCTTGGCCACCATGGACACGCAGGTGGAGGGGTTGGTTGAATTGCCGCTGAAGGTCAGGAGCGAATTCGGGAAATAGATCCCTCCGCCAAGCGGCTGTCTCCCTCTGGCGTTCGATGCGCAGATCGACGCATTAGCGATACCCCGTCCATAAAAAAGGATGCCACTGAGGGCCGGAAAATAGGTATTGGTTTGTCGTGCGATCACGCTGAACGTGCCGCTCGTGTTGCATGTTTTGCCGGCGCCAACACCCACGGTGCCGATTGAGCCGGTATCTCCGGTGAAAATGAAAGTGGAGCCGGTCAGCAGGGGGGCCGCACAGGTTGCCTCGCAGCTGATCACGCCCCCATTCATCAACAACGAGGCATTGTTGAAGAAATACGTACCGCTTGGCACGATCACCGGCATTCCCGCCGTGACCGATAGCGTTTGGCAATATGCCCGCGGCGCAGCGGGGTTATACGGCACGAGTAGGATCACGCTCTGCCCGCGGTAGGTATTGTTGGAACCGTTATAAGTGGCGGGCGCAGGAATGTCATCGCATGTGCTTGCATCAAACGTCGGAAAGGCAAGTGCGTCTGCGGCGCTATAGGGGTTGAGCGTCGGTGGGTGATAAGGCGAGGACGGCTTGCCGGTCAGCGAAACGGAACCACTGCCGCAGCAGCCGCCAACGGTGGCCGCGGTTGAGCCCAGCAACCCCCCTGTGACGTTGATGGCGGTGGAGGACGTGCTGTTCGACGCAAACGCACAGCCCGAACTGATGCTGGTTCCGCTGATGGTGAGATCACCGGTGGTGGAGAGAACGCAGGAAGCGCCGATTGATTTGAGCTGCGCGGTCGCCGTTGCCCCTACCGTCACCGGCGTGGTCATGAAGGCCGCGGAGATGTAAGGCGTCATCTGCTGGCTGACGAAGACTTGCACCTTCGCGCTCTCGCTCGATGTGGCGGGCGTGAGGTTGGCGGTGACCGTGGTGTTGCCAGTATTCGTGAAACCGTTGCTGGCCGCGGAATTGAGTGCCGCCGTTTCAGCATTCGCATTGTATGCAGCGGCGAGAGCGCCGGCGACAGCTGCTGCATCCGCGGCATTCTGCGCAGTCCTGCGGCCGAGATACCAAAGCCCGCCCTCGGTCGCGAGGCCTACGAATCCCATAATCACCATTGCACTGGCGGCGAACGCAACCGCGCTTGCCCCCCTCCGATCATGCCAAAGCGTCGCGACCCAGGCCTCCAGAGCCGACAACATGTCACATTTTCTGTGCCGGACAGGGGGGGTAGTATCAGAATTTGAGACTTTGCGAAGGTCCATCTGTCTCTTTTGTCTCATTTTGTATGAATTTGAAATTTTATCTTTTCATTTGTTATCAGGTCGGTTAAGACGGGTCAACAGATTGCGAACGGCCTCAACTTTCCGTGAGACGGCGCAGTGTGTGGGCTTAGAGTTTCCTGTGGCCGGTGGGGCTACAACAACCGCGAGAAGGAGTTGCACTATGACCAACCTTATGATGAAGGCTTTCGTGAAGGTCAGCGCCGCGATGGGTGACCGCAAGGGCGTGACCTCGCTCGAGTACGGCGTTGTCGCCGCGGCACTGATCGCCGCCGTCACCGCCGGCATGTCGGTCCTTTCGACCGATCTGACCGCTGCGTTCACCACGCTCGGCGACTCGGTCAAGACGGCGTTCTGATTTTCGGAAGCCTGAGTGATCCGCCGGTTGGTGGCGTCGCGTCGCTTCTGTTACCTCCCCGCGATCAGTGTCGGGCCTCGGTTTGCGCTGGTTGTGGGGAGGGCGGAATATGAGTTTGCTGTCTGAGTGCGTCGCCGTCACATACGTGGCGGCGACGCTCGGATGTTTGGGGTGGGCTGCGTGGAGTGACCTCGCGGTTCGGTTGATCCCCAATACTGCTTGCTTGGCTATTGCCCTGTTGGGCGCGCTTTATCGTTTATCGATAGGGCTGGAAGTCTTGCTTGTTTCGTTTGGCGTGGGTCTATGCGCATTCATCTTGCTGGTCCTGTTGCATGCCCGTGGCATGATGGGGGGCGGTGACGTGAAGCTCATAGCGGCCACGGTTCTTGGCTATTCTCCGGTAGGTGCATTGCGTTTCATTGTCGTTACAGCGATGATGGGGGGCGTGCTCGCTTTCTTGCATTTGGTTCTTCGTGGAAGGCTGGCGCGGCAGCGAGCGCAAATTATGGCTCGGCGCAAATGCCCGGGGGCAGCTGGATGGCTTGTGCAGCGTGTGCTGGCCGCGGAAATTTGGCGGATTCGCAAACGCGGATCGTTGCCCTATGGTGTTGCCATAGCTGGCGGCGGTGCGTGGATTGTGCTGACGGGTTCGGGGGGGTAGCGGCGGATGCGTCTGATTATTGTGATACTGATCCTGGCGACCGTCGGGGCGCTCGGGATGATTGCCTATCAGGTCGCGGGACCCAAGCGGGCCACGCAAGTCGCCGCCCCCGTTGCTGCGCCGGTTGTAGTGCTGCCTGTGCGCGTGCTTGTCGCGGCGCGCACGCTGCCGCCCGGGACACTGGTGCGGGATGCCGATATCGCGATCAAACCCATGCCGCGCGAGATTATGGAGCAAGGGTCGCTCGCCGATGACGACGAGGGCCGCGGCATCATCAACGGCGCGCTCGTCGAGCGCACGATCGATCAGGGCAAGCCGATCACCGCTGCCAGCCTGCTGCGCACCCGTGATCGTGGATTCCTCGCCGCCGTTCTGGCGCCTGGCACCCGTGCCGTATCTATAGGTGTTGACCCGATCACGGGTGTCAGTGGATTGATTTGGCCTGGAGATCATGTTGACGTCATCCTGACCCAGGAGATTGAGCGTGGAGCAAATGTGGCAGGGGGTGGTTCGGCGGGTGGGGCGGGCAAGCGCATCATCGGTGAAACCGTGTTGAGCAATATCAGGGTGATCGCGATCGATCAGGATATTGTTCAGGGGGCGCCGCGCGGTAGCAACGTGGCAGGCAAGCTGGCCAGTACGGTGACATTGCAGGCCAATTCGGACGAGGCGGAAAAGCTTGCGGTCGCCACGCGTCTGGGCCACTTGTCGCTGGCCATTCGCGCCTTCGGCGACAGCATCGCCGGTGCCAGCGGGACAAGTGCCAAGCCGATTATTTCCGGCGATGACGTGTCACCCGCCCTGTCGGCCTCCAATGGTCCCGGGCGCACCAAGGTTCAAGTCATCCAGGGCGACCAGCGCAGCGAAGTGGTCTTCAGGTAATGCGGTCCTCAATATCGACAACAATCCTGTTCCTCTGCCTGCTCGGTACTGCCGCGCAGGCCCAACCGCGACCTTCTACCCGTCCGCTGGCTGCACCTGCGCCGGCCGTGGCGCCACAGGCCGCTCCAACCACCGCGGCGCCGTCCGCGCCCGATGTTGTCAACGGGCCGCTGCAACCGGTCACCGTGACCGCCGGTATCGGCGTATTACTGCGGTTGCCGCAACCAGCCGGTACAGTGATGTCGGCCAACCCAGGCGTCGCGCGCGTTCAGCCGACCTCTCCGACCAGCCTATTCCTGACCGGTGTCGCGCCTGGTCGTACCACCGTGCTGGTCACTGCGGATAATGGTGCGCCGGTGATTCAGTACGATGTCACGGTGCTATCGAACGAACCGCCCACGCCGCCGCCGGGGGCGACACCCTCATCGCGGGCGGCTTCCCTGCTTCCCTCCATCATGGATGTCGGCGAGGCCGGCAAGCCGGCTGGTGGGCCGGTATCCGCGGCGACTGCCGCTGCCGCGCAGACTGCTGTCGTCCGCTCCGTAATGGGCGCGGGATCCGTCAAGGTGCGCCCCAACGGCAACGGGATTTCCATCAGCGGCACCGTGCCGAACGCCGCGGCGGCGGAGACCGCGATCGCCATCGTGCGTGCCCATATCGGCGATGCCGTGCCGATGCTCGACAGCCTTGTGGTACTCGGTAGCATCCAAGTGAATGTGCGGGTGCGTATCGCTGAAATCAGCCGGCAGGTCACGCGTCAGCTTGGTTTCAACTGGCAGGCGCTCGGCGCTGTCGGCAATCGCTGGAGCATTGGAATGCTCACCGGCGCCGCGGCATCCGGGACCATCTCTCCGCGCACGCCTCTTGGCCTGAGTCCGCTGGCAAGCGCCGTGCCGAACCAGTTCGGTGCGGGATACACCTCCGGGCGTTGGGATGTGAACGGCATCATTGACGCGCTGGCCTCGGATCAGTTGGTGAGCATCCTGGCTGAGCCCAACCTAACCGCTCAATCCGGCGAAACTGCTAGCTTCCTGGCCGGTGGCGAATTCCCGATTCCGATCGCTGCCGCCGGTGCTGGTGGAACGACGTCGATCACGGTCGAATTCAAGCAGTTCGGTGTCAGTCTCTCCGTGATCCCCACTGTGCTGTCACCAACGCGGCTCAATCTGCGGGTCCGGCCGGAAGTTAGCCAATTGTCAAACAACGGCGCGGTGAATGTGCCGGTTGCCGGCGGCGGAACATTGACGATCCCGGCGTTGACGGTTCGCCGTGCCGAAACCACGGTCGAATTGGGCAGTGGTCAGAGCTTCGCCATCGCAGGCTTGCTCCAACGAACCAGCACGCAGGTGACAAACGCGTTGCCCGGCATCGGCGAATTGCCGGTGGTGGGCGCGCTTTTCAAGTCCAATGATTTCCAGCGCGGCGAGAGCGAGCTCGTGATTATAGTGACGCCGTACTTGGTAAAGCCGGCGCCCAACCCCGATGCTCTGCGGCTGCCGACCGATGGCTTTAAGCCGGCGACGGACCTCGATCGTATTCTGCTGGGACGCCAGGCGGCGCCGGGGCCGAACGGCACACCACTCGATGCCGGGTTCATACTGAAATGAGACGTGTGATGCGGTTTGCTGCCCTTCCAGTCCTAGTGTTTCTCGCCTCCTGCGCGCCGGACCCCTTTGACCGGCCGGGTACCTGGTCTGTGCCACTCGGCACGCAGGGGAGGAATGATGCGAATTTGCGCACCATGGTGGTCGATCCGCGCGACCTCACCGCTGGAACTGGCGAAGACAATAGTGCCGGAACGCCAGCCGTTCTCCCGGTACGCCGACTGCTGACCGGGCGCCGGCCACCCTTGCCGCAGTCTGACGCATCGTCAATTCGTACCGGAGGTAGTGGCGGGTCGCAGCCGTCGCAGCCGCAGTCGGGCGGTACCAACAACGCGCCGCTGGAGTAGCAGACACCCATGTCCGGTTCGGGCGAAATCTCTGCCTTGGGGCAAATGGAGGGTGGGCGCCAAGTGCTCGCTTTCGTTGGCGATGCCGACAGCGTCGAAGCACTTCGCGTCGGCCTGCAGGCCCTCGGCGGCGGGGTGGATCTCCGCCGTGGTACCATCCGACAGGCGATCCGCTATCTGGAAAAGGAAACCCCACCACGCGCGATCGTGGTTGACGTGTCCGATGCCGAGAACGCCCAATCCGCGTTGGATGATCTGGCCCGTGTATGCCCGCCGGATGTCCAGGTGTTTGTGGTCGGAGATAACCACGATATCAATTTCTATCGTCTGCTCGTGGATGATGTCGGGGTCACAGAATACTTACCCAAACCGCTGACCCGGGATTCTGTGCAGCGACAGTTGCTGAACCGCCTCTCGCCCATTCAGTCAGACACCGCCTCCGCCCGGGGCGGCCAGGTGATTTCCGTATTCGGTGCGCGCGGTGGCGTAGGTGCGACGACCATCGCATGCGGATTGGCGATGGAACTATCCAACATCGCCAAAGGCCACGTTGCCCTGCTAGATCTGCATTTGCAGGGTGGTGCGATGTCGATCATGCTCAACGGCAGCCCTGGTAGTGGACTGCGCATGGCGCTGGAAGATGCGGAACGCGCCGACGCCCTGTTCCTCGAGCGTACCGCGCTGACCATTGGCCCGCGCCTGCAAATGATAGCGGCCGACGAGCCTTACGATGCTGAGCCGCATGTCACTGCCGCGGGAGTGTCGCGCCTGGTCTCTCTGCTTCAGCGCAAATTCAACTACGTCATCATCGACATGCCAGTCCCCCTGCCTATGGTGATGTCGCCGGCTGTGGCTCTGTCCCGCCATGTCGTGATCGTTATGGGGCCGGATGTGGTGAGCCTGCGCTCTGGCAAGGCATTGCGCAGCTGGGCGACCGGGCTGACCGGCACTAACCGGACGATCTCGGTCATCAACCGCGGCGACAGCAAGGGCAGCATCAGCGCCCAACTCGTGGAGAAGGCGCTCGGCGCCAAGCCAGACATCGTGATTCCAAATGCCGGTCGTAAGATGATCGAAGCGGTCAATCTCGGCGTGCCCGCCGTGCAGCACGTGCCGGTGCTCAAGCGGCATTTGATGCCGCTGGTGCGCGAGATTTCGGGCCTTGCGCCGTCTCGCGGCAATTCGGTCCTCCGCCGGTTCTTCAGGGGATGAAGCGGTTTGGCCGGCGTGACGAAGAGGGCATCCAGCGCCTGCCGGGTGTCGATCGGGTCGTCGCGACGTCAATGCCGCCCGCAGTGCCGCCCACAGCCACGGTCACGGCGGCCCGCGTTGCGGACCTGCGTAGCCGCGTCCTGCGGCAGATCGACGCCGCGGCCGCGGTCGACCTCCCGACGGCGGTGCTGCAACGCCAGCTAGAGCAGCTTGTCCACGACATTGCGACAGAGCTCCGCTACGAGCTGACGGCGCGGGATGAGGCGAGGCTCGCGGAAGAGCTGGCAAATGACATGATCGGCTACGGGCCGCTCGAGCAGTTGCTGCGCGACGACACCGTCAGCGACATCATGGTGAATGCCCCCAACAACGTCTATGTCGAGCGCCGGGGGCGCCTTGAGCTGACCGATGTCCGGTTCCGCGACAATGAGCATATCAGCACCATCGCACAGAAAATCGCCGCCCGAGTCGGTCGCCGGATCGACGAATCAAGTCCGATGGTCGACGCCCGATTGAAGGATGGCAGCCGCGTCAACGTCATATTTCCGCCGCTCGCGGTCGACGCGCCCTGCATCTCCATCCGCAAATTTTCCCGCCACCGGCTCGATTTCGCGGCATTGGTGCGCAACAATTCAATGACTGCTCCCGTGGCCGAATTGCTGCGGATCGCCTCGCATTGTCGTTTGAACATGCTGGTGTCCGGCGGCACCGGATCCGGCAAGACGACGCTGCTCAATGCAATGAGCCAGGCGATCGACCATGGTGAGCGGATAATCACCGTGGAGGACGCGGCGGAGTTGCAGTTGATCCAGCCGCACGTCATCCGGTTGGAGACGCGACCGCCCAATCTTGAGGGCACCGGCATGATCGCGCAGCGTGACCTGCTGCGCAATGCGCTCCGGATGCGGCCCGATCGCATCATCGTCGGCGAGGTTCGTGGCGCCGAGGCCTTTGACATGTTGCAGGCCATGAACACCGGCCATGACGGCTCGATTTCCACCCTGCACGCCAACACCGCCTATGATGCGATCACACGCATCGAGAACATGGTCCAGATCGGGCAGTTCAACCTTCCGGTGCGGGCCATTAGGGCGCAGATTCTGTCGGCGGTCGACCTCATTGTCCAAGTCGAACGGATGCGTGACGGTGTGCGGCGTGTGACGCAGGTGAGCGAAATTTTCCGGCTCGATGGTGACGCCGTTGAACTCCATGATATCATCACGTTCAACTTCGAACGAATGGACGAAGAGGGCCGTATCGTCGGCCGCTATGTTGCCTCGCAGAAGCCAGCGAGCTTCATCAAGCGGCTGAGCTATTTCGGCCTTGATGGCGCCTGGGTGACGGCAATCGCGGGAGTGTGACGGCCATGGATCCGATGGTCTATCCAGTTATCGTGTTGATCCTCGTTCTGATTGCGGCGGTGATCGCGGTGATCGTCGATAGCCGAAATACCAAGCTGCGCCATCGCATCGAGGCGCTTGCGGGGCAGGATGAGCCGGCGGCGGAAGACCAATCGCTCAGCATCCGGATCAGCCAGCAGCGCGAATTGCGGTTTCTTTCGATGATTGCGCGCATGCTGCGAGTGCCACTCGACGTTCCGGGCGCGCAGAAGATCGCCCCACATTGGGTGTTCATCATAGGGCTTATCGTGCTGGTCGGCGCGACCATGTTGGCCGAGCGCTATGCCGGCGTGTCGTGGGCCGTCGCGGCGGTAATTGGCTTCGTCGCGGCAGTACTGTCGCAGCGGATCTTGTTCGGGATGCAAATGTCGAACTATCAGGCCGCGTTGCAGGCTCAATTGCCGGATGCGGTTGAGATGGTGGTCAGCGCCATCCGTGCCGGTTTGCCAGTAAGCGACGCATTTCGCGCCGTCTCGGTCGAGAGCCCGTCTCCGACCAAGGATGAGTTCGTCCGCGTGGTCAACGAGATGGCGCTTGGTGCGGTGGCGGATAAGGCGCTTCTGAACGTCTTCATGCGCACGCGGGTGACAGAATATGCCATTTTCGCGGTCACCATTAATGTGCAGAGCCGGTCCGGCGGGCGGCTGGTGGAGAGTGTCCACCGGTTGGCAGAGACGATCCGCCAACGGCTGGCGATGATGACGCGCGCTAAGGCGCTCGCGGGCGAGGCTCGGGTGTCGGCGATCATCCTTGGATCGCTGCCGTTCGTGGCCGGTGCCGCGCTGAGCGCGATCCGACCCGGGTATCTCGATCCGTTGTTCAATGACCCGCGCGGCACCAGGATGCTCGGCTTCGCAACCGTGGCACTCATTCTCGGAATATTGTTGATGCGGCGGATGATACGAAAGGCGACCGCAGAATGATAGAAGATCCCAACATACTGCTTGGTTTGCTGGTCGGTGGCATGGTACTGCTGCTGATGGCGGCAATAGTGCTGTTGGTGCGAGAATATGCCTCCGACCGTTTGGAACGGCGTGTGCTAGCCACCGTTGGTGTGGAAGCGGTGACGCGCAGTGGGAGCGCGGCCCCCTTTGGTGCGTTCGGACGGCTGCTGCAAGGAATCGGCGCGCGGATCCGTAGCAAATCCAGCCTCTATTCGGAGGATGATTTGCTCGCGTTGGAGACCATGGTTGCCGCCTCCGGCCTCAACCCCAATCGCGTTCTCCCGATGGTGCTCGGCGCCAAAATGCTCCTAACGTTCCTCGTTCCAAGCATCGCGGTGCTGTATGGGTTGGTGGCGCGGCTTACAGGCATGCAGTTCCTGCTGCTTGTCAGCCTTACCCTGCCGATCGGGTTGCTAGGGCCGGACTGGATCTTGCACTTTGTCCGAAAGCCATATGTTGCCGCCCTGCGCCGTGGCCTGCCAGATGCGCTGGATCTGCTGGTGATCTGCACCGAGTCGGGCATGGGGCTCGAACTCGCCCTGGAGCAGGTTGCGCGCGAAATCGCCGTATCCAATAAGGCGATCTCGGTCGCATTGACTAAACTGCTCGACGAACTCCGCGTGCTACCTGATCGCCGGGATGCCTTTGACAATTTCGGCCGGCGATCGGGTATTGACGGGTTTCGCCGCCTGGCCGCGATGCTCGGGCAGACGTTGCAGTATGGCACTCCAGTAGCTGAAGCCTTGCGCTCCGTAGCCGCGGATTTGAGACGTGACCGTATGGTCCAACTCGAAGCCAAATGTACCAAGTTGCCGGCGCTGCTGGTGCTGCCGCTGATCGTCTTCATCATGCCTGCTCTATTTGTGGTTCTCGCGGCGAGCCCGATCTTGCGCGTGCTCGATACGCTCCGTTTGATGGCGCATGGTCATCACTAAACGTTCATCTGCTCTTTTCGATGTGTTGTTCGGAATGAGGGCGCCTATCCACGCGGCGTGCCTGAGTCTTTCGTTAGCCGCCTGCAGCGGCGGTAGCGGTACTTCCACTGAACTCAACGCCGAATCCCGCCTGCGCGTAGCCGAGGCGGCGGAACGGTCGGGTGACAAGGATACCGCAGTGTCCATGTATACCGCGGCGGCGGAGAGTGGGCCGGAGGATGCCTCGGTGCAGGTACGCGCCGCCAACGGGCTTGCGCGGAGCGGGCGATGGAACCAAGCGCGCGACCTGCTGCTGATGCGGCTGAAACAGCGCCCAAAGGACCCGGACCTGCTGCGTGCTTTGGCCTCGATTTATGTCATGGTGGGTCAAACGCGCGTTGCCATCGCGCGATTTGACGATGTCCTCGCGACATTGCCGGCCGATGTGAATGCGCTGACCGACAAGGCTGTGGCGCTCGATATGCAATCCCGCCATTCCGAGGCGCAGCTCCTTTATCGTCGGGCCCTGGCGATCGCGCCGGAGGACCCGGCTGTCAGCAATAATTTGGCGCTCTCTTTGCTAATGGATGGGCGTTTGCTGGAGGCGCGAGAGGTCCTGATGCCATTCATTGATGCCGATGATGTGCCCGAACGTTTGAAGATCAACCTCGGCATCATCATGGCAGCCAATGGCGAGATGGATGCGGCGCGTCTTCTCCTCAACGGCCATATCGGGGATGCTGAGTTGGTGGCACTCACCCGTGCGGCTGCGCGTGGCCGACCCCCGCCAACGCAGTTGCCATAACCGCCTCCCCGAGATGCAAAATCCCTTGGCCGCGCGGCGACCAAGGGATTTTCGTAAACCATCGAGACGCAATGCAGCTAAAGGCTGCTACCGGTTTTCCGTCAGGCTCGGCGGCGGCGGGCTCCCATTAGCCCAATCACGGCCGTGCCGAACAATGCAAGGCTTGCCGGCTCAGGCAGTGGGATGTTGTCGAACCCCTGTATAGACACGTTCAGGTCCGCTTCGACGCTGTAGTTTGCGAGCACCGGGACATTGGTAAAGCCATTGCCACTGAACGTGGTACCAGATTTTTGTTGGACCAGATTGATAATCGACAGCGTATGGAACCCGGTGGTCAACGTTACATCGGCCGAAGCCGTAACGCCCGTATTTTGATGCGCGATAGGGGTGTCGGCCGTGTAGAGAAAGCTATTGGTGTAATCAACGTTATCGATAAGAACACGATAGCTGGCGACCGGATCAATTCCGAACTGCACCGGGTTCTTCTCGTAAATGAAGATCTGCCGCTCAGCCAAGGTGTTTGCCGGGTTGACAAGGCAGAATGGGATTGCGTTGTTAGACACGAAGCCGCCCACACCGCTGTGGTCCGTCGGATCAACAAAAATTGCGGCACCCGAGCCATTGACCAACTGCCCGGAGAGTCCCGCAGTCTTGTACAACGTGCCGCCCGGAAGGTCGCCACCTGCATCACAGGTAAATGCCTGAGCCTGACCCACCCCGATGGCGGCAAACACGGCCGCGAGAAGAACGCGCTTCATATGGTTGACCCTCGAACCAGCACACTCGATATTGTTCACGTTTGTCAATCAGACCTTCGCGACCACCGATTGGCTGAAATTAACGTTATGGCCGGCGCTTTGCAACGGAATTCGACAATCCGACTCAAAAATATGTCAATTTCAAACAAATCATCTCAAAAATGATCCACGCGTCCGCGAAGAAGGTGTTTTGATGATCGCCCGGAAGGCGACCAACGGCGTGGACCGAACGCAAAAGTCGCCGCTAAACGCTCCATTAACAAGCTCTTCCGCTTAATGCCGCCACGCACCGCAGTTGGTGTGTGACCATCTGGGCATCAGGCTCGGGCGGTCAGGTAGAATTCGGGAAGGCGGATGGAATGGCGCGGCTGGCGTGGAGTCCTGTTTGGCTGGTGACATTCGTGTATGCGTTCACTGTTGCCGTGTTGGCTGCGCGGCCTGTTCAGGATGGCTTGCGCAGCCTGGCGGCAGCGGTGGGGGCACTACTGGCATATGTCGTAGTGATGCTCGGCGTTGTCCTCCTGGTCCGGCCTGGTGGGGATAATGCGGCACTCATCTATGCCGCGAGCATGGCGGTTAGTATGATGGTGGCAACCTCGATCGCGGCGATCGTGTTACCGGCAAGGCTTCGCGATTGCGGTATGGTTGCCTGCGTGGCGTTCGGCCTTGCCTACCCGACCTACCTCGCTTATTCGAGCGACTCGGCGGCGCCGGTGCAAGTCATGCTTTCGCTTTATCTCTCGGGAACCGCGATCGGCGGGCTTGTAGCGGTCGTCCGAGCCGGGGGGCTTGGAACCTTGGCAGCACGGGCATTGCTGCTCGGACCTCAGCGCTACGCGTCCTGATCGAGTGATCACAATTGGGGCCATGTCAGGTCGCGCTCTGCGATAACGGCGGGGTTGGCGGGCCAATCGAGTCGGAGTGCCGGATCGTCATACCGCGCGCCGCGGCCTGCGGAGGGCGCATGTTGTGAGTCGATAAGGTAGATCACCTCCGCGGCGTCGGTAAGGGTGAGAAAGCCGTGCGCACAGCCGGGCGGGATCAGGACCGCCGTCTGTTCTGTCGCGTCCAGTTCGATGGCGACGCTGTGGTGACGGGTCGGCGACTTGGCCCGCATATCCACCGTTACATCAAACACACGCCCTGCCGTAGCACGGACCAGCTTGGTCTCCCCATGGGGAGACGCCTGCCAGTGCAGACCGCGCATTGTGTGCCGGGTGTGATTGCGTGAGGAGCTGATCTGCGTCGGCAGGAACGGGTAGCCCGCCTTGGTAAATTGCTCGACGCACCACAGACGAGCAAAATCGCCTCGCGGATCCGCATGAGGTGTGGGGCGAATGACGACAACGCCGGGAATGAGGGTTGGCTCAAAAATCATGCCACTTGCCGCAATTCTGGAATTGCCGTCGTCAGCCGCGTGCCGTGCGACGCCAAGGGGGCGAGCTCATCGGCGATTTCTGCGGCAATATTCCAGGGCAGGATCATCACTTCGTCGGGTGCGAAGGCCAGGAGTTCCTGCGGCGATACGATGGGTATATGACTGCCGGGAAGAAGGCGACCCTGCTTTGCTGGGTTGCGGTCGGCGACCATCGCAATTTCCGCAGCGGTAATGCCGGCGGCATTGAGCAGTGTATTGCCCTTGGCGGCGGCTCCATAGGCCGCAATGCGGCGGCTTCCGCGGTTATGCAGGTGATGACGTAAGGCACCAAGCGCGGCGCCAACCCGCGTGCTGAAGCCGTCATATCCCTCCGGCCGATCCAGCCGGGCCTCTCGTTCGGCGCGCCGCACCGCATCTCGCTCCCCATTTTCGCCGGCGGGCGACGCGCAAGCGGTCACGCGCAGGCTGCCGCCATGGGTGGAAAGGCAGTCAACGCGTGCGACATGAAGGCCATGTACCGCGAGAACCCGTTCCATCGTGTGAAGTGACCAGTAAAAATAGTGCTCGTGATAAATTGTATCGAAATGTAGGTATTGTATAAGTTTGAGTAGGTGCGGAACTTCGATCGATATAACGCCCCGTGGGCCAGCGAGCATTGCCAGTCCTGCAACAAAATCATTCACATCTGGTACATGGGCCAATACGTTATTGGCGATCACCAGGTCCGCATGGCCGTGACGGGCCAGCAGCTGGCTGGCCGTCGCTCGACCGAAGAAGGCGATCTCGGTGGGGATGCCGGCGGCAATCGCGGTCTTGGCAACGTTGGCTGCGGGTTCCACGCCCAGGCACGCGATGCCGACTGCACGGAAGTTCCGAAGCAGGTATCCGTCGTTGGACGCGATTTCGGTGACGAAGCTGTCGGACCCAAGCCCAAACCGCTGGATCGCCTGCTCGGCGAAGGCTGCGGCGTGGCGCAGCCAGGTGGAGGAGAAGGAGGAGAAATAGGCGTAGTCAGAGAAGATGCCCGCCGCATCGGCGCTGTGGGTGAGTTGCACCAGATGGCAGGCCTCGCATGCCATGGCGTTGAGCGGAAAGCGCGGCTCTGGGCCGGCGTGGTCATGGGGCAGGTAGGAATTGGCGAGCGGCATTGCCCCGAGGTCGCAGAACGGAATCGTCAACGCTCCACCACAGAAACGGCAGGTAACCATCATGCGTAGGCCGGCGCCACGGCCGCCTCCTCGATATCAGCCACCGAGCGACGCAGCATGTCCTCGCCGCGATGCCATGACGCATACCATCCCGTCACGGCGGCGATGGCCTCGGCCTGATTAAGGCGCGGGCGCCACCCCAACGTCCGCTCGGCCAACGTGGCGTCGAGCGACAGGCTAGAGGCCTCTGCGAGGGCGGCAACGGGCTGCCACGGCAGTTGCCGTCCAGCCGCGGCGCCGAAAGCCTCGATCATCGCGCGGACGCTCAGCGAGCCCGACCCGGGCGGAGCGAAATTCAGCGCCGGCGGGGCGGCCGGGTGGATAGCAAGATGTTCGGCTTGCAGGAGGTAGCCGCGCAGCACATCAAGCACATGCTGCCAGGGCCTAGTGGCGTTTGGATAGCGGACAAGTAGCGGCGTGGCGGCGGTCCAGGCCCGCACGAGGTCGGGCACCAGCCGGCCGGCGGCAAAATCACCGCCACCGATCACGTTCCCGGCGCGGGCCGTGGCGATCCGCGGCAGATCGTTACCATGGCTGGCTCGCCAGGCGGCGACCGCGAGTTCGGCGGCTGCTTTTGACGCACTGTATGGATCAGTGCCGCCCAGCGGATCATCTTCGCAGAAGCGACGCCCGTTCCCAGAGTTGCGGTACACTTTGTCCGTGGTGACGATGAGTGCGGCCGCGATGCCGCGCTGGCCGCGCAGCGCCTCGAGGAGGTGGATGGTGCCCGTAACGTTGGTGGCAAAGGTGCCGGCCGGGTCGGCATAGCCCGCAGGAACCAGCGCCTGCGCGGCCAGATGCAGGACGATCGACGGCCGGGCGGCCGCCATAACTGCAGCGAGTAGGCCCGGAACCGTGATGTCGTGGCGGCGGTCATCGAGGCGGCAGCCGGGGGCGAGCACGGGAAACAGGGCCGGCCCCCCAGGCGGATCCAGGGCAATGCCGGTAACCGCCGCCCCAAGGCGGCTGAGAATGAGTGCGAGCCAGGCGCCCTTGAAGCCGGTATGGCCGGTCAACAGGACGCGCCGGCCGCGCCAGAATGCGGGGTCAGGCGACATGCGGAGTTTTTCCTTTGCCTCTCCGCCGGTCTAATCCCCGGAAATGACCAAAAGGTTTACAGTTGCCGCAAATCCGCCAGGAATTCACCCGGTCCCGGAGCAGTTCATGAACGTCAGCTATATCGACTGCTCACCCTTCGTCCGCGCCTTGTTTACGCCAGACCTCGCGGCGGTCGTGCCGGATTTGACGATTCACCTTGAGGACCCACGCTCGGAGGTTGAGCTGGTCGCGCGGATGGTGGGCGCCGGGGTGGTGCTGAATGGACATACCGCGATGCCGGCCCGCGTGCTGCTGCAGTGCCCGACTTTGCGCAGCGTTGTGTTCCTCGGCACCGGGGCGAGCAGCTACATCGATCTTGAGGCGGCGGCGGCCCTTGGGATCGCTGTGCGCACCGTGCCCGGCTACGGGGACCGGGCGGTGGCGGAGCATGCGATGGCACTGATGCTGGCCGCCGCGCGGCGCGTCACCGCGATGGACCGGGCAGTGGGAGCCCGAGGACGGCATTGAGCTCGAGGGCAAGCGCCTCGGCGTGATCGGCACCGGCGGCATTGGCCGCTGCTTCATGCGGCTGGCTACTGGGTTCGGCATGGAGACCATGGCGTGGAACCGCTCAGTGCCGGCCGAGCCGCTCCCTGGCCCGTTGCGCCCGCTTGAAGAGGTCCTGGCGACGGCGGACGTGCTCTCCCTCCATTTGGCACTGACGCCGCAGACCCGCGGATTTCTCGGTGCCGCTCAACTCACCGCGATGAAGCGGGGGGCCATCCTGGTGAACACCGCCCGCGGCGGTCTACTCGACGAGGCCGCGCTGATCGCCGCGCTTGAGGCTGGCCAGTTGCGCCATGCCGCGCTTGATGTGTTCGATGAGGAGCCGATGCGTCCCGGCCATCCACTGGCACGCCGCCCCGATGTCACGCTGACCGCGCATGCCGGCTACAAGACACCGGAGGCGACCCGCCGACTGTTAAGGCTTTCGTTGCAACATGCGGCGCGGGACCGGCTCGCCTACGCTGCCGGGTAATCAGACCGGACCTTACTTAGGTGCGAGATGCCGTAGAAGAACGATGCCGTGACGCCGCCAGCCATCAGGATGTCGCTGCCGGTGATGAAGCTGTCGTCCGGCCCCATCAGCACGGCGGCGACCGTGGCGACTTCGTCGGGTGTGCCGCTGCGATCGGCGGCCGAGAAGTGGATCATCCGCCGGTAGCCATCGCCGCGCGGGCCGTTCAACGCGTCGCGCGGCAGCGGGGTCATGATAATGCCGGGGCTGATGGCGTTCACCCGCGCGCCCCGATGGCTCCAGCGCACCGACTCGGCCTTCACCCGCAAGGCGTTGCCGCGCTTGGATAGTTGGTAGGCGTGCAGCGAATCGCGCACGTTGGCGGGCCGGACCTGGGGGAGCGCAAGTATTGCGTCGGCCGGCGTGGTTGCCCGCGCGGCATCCTGCTCGGCGGTCAATGCGGGCAGGCGGTGGCCGGACATCGAGGCGATGAAGACGGCCGACCCGCGGGGGCGACCGTCTCGCCGAACAGATTCAGCAACAGCGCCGTGCCGTAGAGGTCGACCGCGAGGATCACCTCCGGCGGTGCCTGGCTGGGCGACACGCCGGCGGCTTGGATGACGCCGCTGATGGCGCCGAGGCCCGATGCGATTTGTACCAGCGCGGTCACTAAGCCGCCGGAGGCCACGTCCACCGTGCTGGTGCTGACCTCCAATCCCGCGTCGGCGACTGCCTAGCGGAAATCCGCGAGCAGCACTTGCTTCCCAGCGCCCATCCGCCGAGCGATGGCCAAGCTGATCGATCCCGGCCCGACCACGACGATGACGTTTCTCATGGAGTTTCCTGCGCGTGCCGCCGTATCACCGGCCGAACGCTGCAGCGTAAAGAGCCGGCTTGAAGCTGACCAGCAGGGTGCCTGCAATGTCGAGCACCGGGCGTTTGATCATCGACGGCTGTGCCAGCATCAGGCGGATGGCCTTATCTTCGTCGAGCCCAGCACGGTCTGCCTCGGGCAGGGCGCGGAACGTGGTGCCAGCGCGGTTCAACAGCACCTCCCACCCCACCTGCCGAGCCCAGTCACGCAGTACCGGTTCGGCGATGCCGGCGGCCTTATAATCATGGAAGGCATATACGATTCCTGCCGCGTCCAGCCAGGCGCGCGCCTTCTTCATGGTGTCGCAATTCTTGATGCCGTGGATGGTGACAGCCATGGATGCTCCTCGCTGCAGTTCAGGTGGCCGGCGTTCAGCGAGCCGTGACCGATGCGACTCGCGCCAATGCCGCGTAGCACGCATTGACGAAATAAGTGGGATCGGACGTGAAACCGACGAAATGCACATGCTTGCGCACGAACAGCGTTCGTCCCTTGAACTTGACGAGCGGCAGTGTCACGGCAGTATTTGGACCATCGCGGAACTGGCTGTCCGCGGTCCAGGAATCAAGGGTTTGCCGGATCAAGAGGGTATCCGGCGCCGTCAGCGCAACGTGGGTGGCGAATAGCGACACGAGGCAGACCGCCAGCACGCGCTCACCGAGGGCTGAGATCGCCCGGCAGCGGAAGAGTGCAGTGATATAGCATGCCAGCAAGATCGAAGCCGGGAACGAGACGCGTGCGGCCAGGCTCGCCCGGGGCGCGCCGATCAGCAGGCACATAAAGGCGAGCGCCAGGGCTGGAAAAATCCATCCTGAACCCGCGCGCAACCATTCTGCCAAGCCGCCCGGCGCGGCCTGCCAGGACAGGCGGCCGGCCCGCCACTGGAGCTGCGATATGATGATGAGCGCAATCAGCGGTAGCCAGTAGGCATCGAGCAGGCTGCCGAGATTGCCGATGACACCTTCAAGCCGGTCCAGTATCGAACTGGCCGGAAGAGTGGCCGCGCGGGCGAAGTTGCCGGGGGCGGCGATCAGGAAGATCGTTCCCGCGGTGTGGCTGGCCGTGAGCCCGGCCATGGGTGCCTGCGCGTTGCGCCAGCGCCACCAGGACCAGGCGACCAGCATTGCCGAGACCAGCACCGATAGCGGTTCCAGGCAGGTCGCGGCAACGAACGCGCTCGCCATTAGCCAGATCGGCGAGCGGGGCGTGCGGTGGGTTAGAGCGCGGTAGACGACGAATAATTCGCCGGTCATCGGCCATAAATAGGTGACGCTGCCGGTCTTCCACAGGGCAATCTCGCCGATGGTACGCGGCAACCACCAGGCGGCAAGGAACAGGAATGCCAGTTCGACGGCGCGGCCGTTTCTCGTGGCGGGCGAAGGTTGTATCGCCTGCGTGGCGATCGAACATAGTCGCCACATGAGCACGACCATCGCGACGAAAACCGCGGCATTGAGCACATCGAACGGCAGCTTGCCCCAGACGTTGGACGCCGAGATGAGGAACACGACGGCCGTGATCGAGAAAAACCGCCCGGTCCAGGCGAAGTAGTCCTGATAGGCGACTGTCAGCGCGTCTGTGATGCCGGGAGTGTGGATCAGGCAAAGATCGTCAGACCAAAGACGGGTCGCGTAATTCGCCCAGACCAGAAATGCGAATGCGATGATGAGGACAAGCGTATCTGCGCCGACGCGCTCGCGCAGCCAGGAGGTCACCCGGGCCATATGATGCCCAGTCCGAGCCCGTTCACGCCATCAGCGACCGCGAGGCCTATTCCCACTCAATCGTCCCAGGCGGCTTGCTCGTGATGTCGTAGGTCACCCGGTTGATGCCGCGCACCTCGTTGACGATGCGGTTGGAGACGCGGCTGAGGAAGCCCATGTCGAAGGGGTAGACATCGGCCGTCATGCCGTCCGTGCTGGTCACGGCGCGGAGCGCGCAGGCCATGTCATAGGTGCGGCCGTCGCCCATCACGCCGACGGTGCGCACCGGCAGCAGCACCGCGAAGGCCTGCCAGATCGCGTCGTAGAGGCCGGCGTTGCGGATTTCCTCGAGGTAGATCGCATCGGCGCGGCGGAGCAGGTCGGCCTTTTCGCGGGTGATGGCGCCGGGGATGCGGATGGCCAGGCCCGGGCCGGGGAAGGGGTGGCGGCCGACGATGATTTCGGGGATGCCGAGTTCGCGGCCGAGCACGCGCACCTCGTCCTTGAACAGCTCGCGCAGCGGCTCCACCAGCTTCATGCGCATCCGCTCGGGCAGGCCGCCGACGTTGTGGTGGCTCTTGATGGTCACCGAGGGGCCGCCGGTGAAGCTCACGCTCTCGATCACGTCCGGATAGAGCGTGCCCTGGGCGAGGAAATCGGCGCCGCCGATCTTCTTGGCCTCCTCCTCGAACACCTCGATGAACAGCCGGCCGATGGTCTTGCGCTTGATCTCGGGGTCGGTCACCCTGTCCAGCGCGCCGAGGAACAGGTCGGAGGCGTCGCGATGCACCAGCTTGATGTTGAAGCGGTCGCGGAAGGTCGCCACCACGTCATCCGCCTCGCCGTGGCGCAGCAGGCCGTGATCGACGAAAATGCAGGTGAGCTGGTCGCCGATCGCCTCATGGATCAGCACCGCGGCGACCGAGGAGTCGACCCCGCCGGAGAGGCCGCAAATCACCCGCCCGGAGCCGACCTGGGCGCGGATTTTGGCGATCTCGGCGGCGCGGAAGCCGCCCATCGTCCAATCGCCCGCACAGCCCGCGACGTCGCGCACGAAGTTGCTGATGAGCTGGGCGCCGTGCGGCGTGTGCACCACCTCCGGATGGAACATCAGGCCGTAGAAGCGGCGTGCGTCATCGGCGAAGGCGGCGAAGGGGGCGCCCTCGGAGGTGCCGACCACGCGGAAGCCGGGCGGCAGGCTGGTGACGCGGTCGCCATGGCTCATCCACACCTGCTCGCGCGCGCCCGGCGCCCAGACGCCGTGGAACAGCGCGCAGGGCTCCAGCACGTCCACGAAGGCACGGCCGAATTCACGATGGTCGGAGGCGGCGACGCTGCCGCCGAGCTGCTCGCACATCGTCATCTGCCCGTAGCAGATGCCGAGCACGGGGACGCCCTGCTCGAACACCATTTGCGGCGCGCGCGGCGAATTGCCGTCGGGCACCGAGGCGGGACCACCGGAGAGGATGATGGCGCGCGGCGCGAAGGCGGTGATGCGGGCGGGGTCGGTGTTGAACGGCCAGATTTCGCAGTAGACGCCGCATTCACGCACGCGCCGCGCGATCAGCTGCGTCACCTGGCTGCCGAAATCGAGAATGAGAACGCGATCGGCTGAGGATAAGGACTCGGTCATCGCTGGGGCACCCTGTCTGTCACGGTGCGCGCCCTTGCAGCACGCAAGCCGGGCCGGTGCAAGCAGCGAATCCGCAGATCAGTCGGCCGCCTGAGCGTCGAGATAGGCCAGCAGCACGGTCTGGAACGGCGCGAGGCTCTTATAGCCGCGCACATCGTCGGGTAGCGCGCGGATGGCGGCGGCGAAGTTCGCGGCGATGTGCTTGTCCGCGGCAATCCGCGCCATCGGATAGACATGCACGCCGATGCCGAACACCACCGCGCCGCTCTTGGGCAGCAGGCTCAGCGTCTGGCGCTCTACCCGCAGATACAGCGTCTCGCCGGCGTTCTCGGCCGTCACGTTGGGGTTCAGCTCGCGGCGGAAATGCTTGCCGCCGGGCTGGAACAGGTTGGGGTCGTCATTGGCGGTCCAGTTCACCCGCTCCACCATGCGCCCCTCCTTCAGGGTGCTGATCAGCCGGTCCACCGGGCGGGCCAGGCGCTCGGCATATTGCGGCACCGGGCCGTGGATCTCGGCGAGAGGGTGCCCGAGCTTCTCGTGCAGCCGCCAGCGCGTGGGGAAGCACAGTACGGCGGCGGTGAGGATCGGCCCGGCGTCGGACATCCGCAGCAGGCAGAAATCCTCCTGCACCAGCAGCCCGGCGATCTCCAGCGGATCGCGCTCGGGCTGCTCCACGTTCCAGCTCTCGCCGGTCAGCCGGTTATGCAGCATCGCCCCCTCGCGGGCGAACCACTCGGGATGGCGGCGGGGCAGCAAGTCCGCCAGCAGCTCCAGCATCTCCGCCCGCGCCGCCTCGCTACCCGGCTCGGCGCCGAACACCTCATCCCGCCGCGCTGCCAGCAAATGCCGCCGCTCCGCCATTTCAGCCGGATAGCGCTCGTCGATCTGCACCAACTCATCCGGCGGCCGGGCGATCAAGCCCATCTGCATCCGATATGGCCCAGGGTCGAACGAGAGGTAAACGGGTTGGCGGGGGAGGACGAAGTCGAGCATCTCAGGTCTCCGGCGTCTGCCCCCATCTTGCCGCCGATGTTCAGCGACGCAAACGGATTAGGCGATCCTTTCCAGCACAGCCGCAAAAAACCCATCGGTGCCGTGCGAACGCGGGGTCAGGGACAGAAACGGGCCGGGGCAGGGCAGGGGGGCGGGAAGGGCCCAGGCGTCCGCGAGCGGCATCAGGCGGAAGCTGGGGTTGGCGGCGAGGAAGCGTTCCACCTGCGCCTCGTTCTCGTCGCGCAGCAGGGAGCAGGTGGCGTAGACGAGGCGGCCGCCTTGCTTAACCAGCCGGGCGGCCTGGCCGATGATGGCTTCCTGCTTCACCACGAGTTCGGCGAGGTCGATCGGGCGGAGACGCTGGCGGGCGTCGGGGTTGCGGCGCCAGGTGCCGGTGCCGGTGCAGGGCGCGTCGACCAGCACGCGATCGAAAGTGCCGGCGCGGCGCTTGATCCATTTGTCGCCGGCTTCCGGGATATGCCGCTCGACGTTATGGACCCCGGCGCGGCGCAGGCGCTTCACCGCGCCTTCGAGGCGCGGCGCCGAGACGTCGGAGGCGACGATGTGGCCGCGATTTTCCATGGTCATCGCCAGCGCCAGCGTCTTGCCGCCAGCCCCGGCGCACCAGTCGGCCACCCGCATTTCGGGCGCGGCGCCGACCACGGCGGCGATGAGCTGGCTGCCTTCGTCCTGGATTTCCACCAGCCCGTCCTGGAAGGGCTGCAGCCCCACCACTGGCTGGCGGCTGGGCACGCGCAGGCCCCAGGGGGAGAGCTCGGTCAGCTCGGCGGCAAGCCCGGCGGCGGCGAGCGCGGCCAGCGCGCCGTCGCGGTCGGTCTTCAGCAGGTTGACGCGCAGGTCCACCGGCGCGGGCAGGTCCATCGCCGCCATCTCGGCCTCGAGCGCGGTGCCGAAGCGGGCTTCGAGATGGGGCAGGATCCAGTCCGGCGCCTCGATGCGCACGGCGGTGGGCATCTCGGGATGGCTCAGCGTGTGGCCGGCAAGGGCGGTGAGCACCGGCTTCTCGGCCGGCGTTACTTTCTCCGGCGCGAATTGGCCGCCGGAATAGGTCTGGTTCACCCCATCGGCGGTCCAGCCTTCCAGCAGCAGCGAGGCGGCGACCAGCATGCGCGGCGAGACGCGGCCCTTGCAGCGTTCCAGCCACCAGGTGAGCCGCCGGCGCGCGCGGATGACCGACCACGTGCGGTCGGACACGGCGCGGCGGTCACCGGAGCCGATGTAGCGGCGCTCGCGGAAGAAGGCGTTGGCCACCGCGTCGGCCGGCTTGCGGGGTGCTGCGTCGATCGCGGCGAGCAGTTCGATCGCGGCGGCGATCCTGGCGGCCGGTGTCATCCCTCTTGTCGGTAGTTCGGCGCCTCGCGGGTGATCGCGACGTCGTGCACGTGGCTTTCCCGCAGGCCGGCGCCGGTGATGCGGCGGAAGCGGGTGTTCTCCTGCAGGTCGCGGATGGTCGCGGCCCCGGTATAGCCCATGCCCGCCCGCAGGCCGCCGACGAGCTGATGGATCACCGCGCCGACCGGGCCCTTATAGCCCACCCGGCCCTCGATCCCCTCGGGGACGAATTTCATGCTGTCCTTGATTTCCTGCTGGAAATAGCGATCGGCCGAGCCGCGCGCCATGGCGCCGATGCTGCCCATGCCGCGGTAGGACTTGTAGCTGCGGCCCTGGTAGAGGAACACCTCGCCGGGCGCCTCGTCGGTGCCGGCCAGCAGGCTGCCGATCATCGCGCAGTCGGCGCCGGCGGCGATCGCCTTCACCAGATCGCCGGAGGTCCGGATGCCGCCATCGGCGATGGCCGGCACGCCGTGGCGGCGGCACATCTCGGCGGTTTCCATCACCGCGGTGAATTGCGGCACGCCGACGCCGGCCACCACGCGGGTGGTGCAGATGCTGCCCGGGCCGATGCCGATCTTCACCGCGTCAGCCCCAGCGGCGATCAACGCGGCCGCCCCCTCGGGGGTGGCGACGTTGCCGGCGATCACCTGCACGGCGTTGGAGAGTTTCTTGATCCGCTCGACGGCGGCGAGCACGCCGGCGGAGTGGCCATGCGCGGTATCCACCACGATCACATCCACCTCGGCGTCGATTAGCGCGCGGGCGCGGGCATGCCCGTCCTCGCCCACCCCGGTGGCGGCGGCCACGCGCAGGCGGCCCAGCGGGTCCTTGTCGGCGTCCGGGTGGGCCTGCGCCTTGTCCATGTCCTTCACGGTGATGAGCCCGACGCAGCGGAACTGGTCATCCACCACCAGGAGCTTCTCGATGCGGTGGCGGTGCAGCAGGCGGCGGGCCTCCTCGCGATCGACGTCGGCGCGCACGGTGACGAGGTTCTCCCGCGTCATCAGCTCGTAGACCTTGAGCGAAGGGTCAGTGGCGAAGCGCACGTCGCGGTTGGTGAGGATGCCGACCAGGCGGCCGGTCTCGCGTTCCACCACCGGCACGCCGCTGATGTTGTGCGCTTCGGTCAGCGCCCGGGCGTCGGCCAAGGTCTGGTCGGGGTGGATGGTCAGCGGATTGACCACCATGCCGGACTCGAACTTCTTCACCCGGCGCACCTGAGCGGCCTGTTCGTCGATGCCGAGGTTCTTGTGGATCACCCCCATGCCGCCGCGCTGGGCCAGGGCGATGGCCATCGGGCTCTCCGTCACCGTGTCCATCGCCGCCGAGATCAGCGGGATGTGCAGCGAGATTTCACGGGTGAGGCGGGTGCGGGTGTTGGTGTCGCCCGGCAGCACCTCGGAGTAGCCGGGCACGAGCAGCACGTCATCAAATGCCAGCGCGTCGATGACGCGCGAGGCGAAGCCTGTCGAGATGGAAGCGGGGGATGTGTCTTGGGGCGCCATGGCCGGACCTTTCCGAAACCTTGGCGGCCCCAGATAGCGACCGCGGGGCCGGGTGGCAAGAAATCTCGCATGATGATTCGCGGACGCTGCAATGCCCGGCGCTCACTCGGCGAGGCGGAACCCCTGGGCGATCACATAGAGCTCGCTGCTTTCCTTGCGGCTGGAGGGCGGCTTGGCATGGCGGACGGTGGCAAAATGCTTCTTCAGCGGGTCGAGGATCTGCTTCTCGGCCCCGCCCTGGAACACCTTGGCGACGAAGGTGCCGCCGGGATTGAGCACTTTCAGCGCGAAATCAATGGCCAGCTCGGCGAGGGCGACGATGCGGATATGGTCGGTTGAGGCGTGGCCGGTGGTGTTGGGCGCCATGTCGGACAGCACGAGATCGGCCTTGCCGCCCAGCTCCGCCATCAGCCGCGCCGGCATGTCCTCATCGTTGAAATCGCCCTGGAGCATGATCGCGCCGGGCACCGGATCGACCGGCAGCAGATCGAGCCCGATCACCTGGGCGGCGCCGCGATGGATGGCGACCTGGGTCCATCCCCCCGGGGCGGCACCGAGATCGACCACGCGCATTCCGGGCTTCAGGAGTTCGTACTTGTCGTCCAGCTCGATCAGCTTGAAGGCGGCGCGCGAGCGCCAGCCCTGCGCCTTGGCGGCGACGACATAGGGGTCGTTCAACTGCCGCTTCAGCCAGGTGGCGGAGGCGACGCTGCGCTTCTTGGCGGTCTTGACGTAGACGGCGAGGTTGCGCTTGCCGCTTTTCGGGGGGGAGGCCATGCGGCTAGTTCCTGGTATCGCGGCGCGGCCGGGGCGGCTTGTGCTCGGCGCGCATCATACGCAACAACATCCCCTCGCGCAGCCCGCGATCGGCCACCACCACCTCGGGCGCCGGCCATAGCCGGTGGATGGCGGCGAAAATGGCGCAGCCGGGCAGCACGAATTCGGCCCGCTCCGGCCCGATGCAGGGGTGCTCGGCCAGACCCTCGCGCCCGAGCTGGCGCAGCACGTCAAGCGCGGTGACGGCGTCGGCATGGGAGAGCACGGCGCCATCCACCGCCGGGCGGCTGTAGCGCGGCAGGGCGAGCGCGATGCCGGCGAGTGTGGTGACGGTGCCCGACGTGCCGAGCAGCCGAACGCCGCCCTGGCGCAGCTCCTGCTCGATGCAGTGCAGGCGGCCGAAGGCGTGGAGGCGGCCCATGGCGTCCTCCACCATGGCGTCGAACCCCTCGGCGGTTTGCGCCGCGGCGCCGAAGCGCTCGGCCAGCGTCACCACGCCGATCGGCATGGAAAGGTAGCCGACCAGCTCCGGCGCGTCGCCGGGGCAGCCGGAGGAGCCGAGCCGCACCCAGGCGATCTCGGTGGAGCCGCCGCCGATATCGAACAGCACCGCGCGGCGCCCGCCATCACGCAGCAGCGGCGCGCAGCTTTCGAGCGCGAGCTCCGCCTCCTCGCGGGTGGAGATCACGGTGATCGGCAGTCCGGTCTCGCTGCGCGCACGATCGAGAAATGTACTGCCATTGGCGGCGCGGCGGCAGGCCTCGGTGGCGATGGCGCGGATGGCGCGCACCGGCCGGCGGGAGAGGCGGGTGGCGCAGCCCTGCAGGGCGGCGATCGCGCGATCCATCGCGGCGGGGCACAGCTCGCCTGTGTCATGCAGCCCCTCGCCGAGGCGCACGATGCGGCTGAAGCTGTCGAGCACGCGGAACCCATCCCCCGCCGGGGTGCCCACCAGCATGCGGCAGTTGTTGGTGCCAAGGTCCACCGCCGCGAATACCGGCGGTTGTGCGCGGTCACGGGAGTCGGCGATAGCCCAGGAATCGTGGCGGGCGGCTTCGGCCATGGTGGTTCCAAAAATCAAATCACATGTTCGCGCCCTATATGGTGCGGGGCAAGCGCGATTTCCGCACTTGAGCAGGATTGCGCGGTGAAACCACCCATGCTAATCCGCCGCTCCCGCCGGGAAGACCGGATGGGGGATAGTTTAGCGGTAAAACTCCCGGCTCTGACCCGGGCATCCTTGGTTCGAATCCAGGTCCCCCAGCCAACCCCGCGCGTTACCCCAGCAGCACCGCCTTGCCGATCACCTTGCGGTCGATGATCGCCTGGATGGCATCCGCCGCGCGTTCGAGCGGGATGCGGTGGGAGATGCGCGGGCGGAGCTTGCCCTCGGCGGCGAGCGCCAGCAGGGCTTTGATATTGGCGGCCGCCAGCTCCGGCTGGAACTCCGTCACCCCCCCGATGCGCACGCCGACGGCTTCGGCGCCCTTGATCAGCAGATGGTTGGTTTTGGCGAGCGCCGGGGCGCCGCCGAGGAAGCCGAGGATGAGGATGCGGGCGCCCCAGTTGAGGCAGCGCATGGATTCGTCGAACACCGCGGCGCCGATCGGGTCATAGACGATGTCCACCCCCTTGCCGCCCGTCAGCGCCTTCACCTGGTCGCGGAAGCCGCCGCGATAGTCGATCACGTGATCGGCGCCCTCGGCGAGGCAGGCTTCGCGCTTTTCCTCGGTGCTGGCGGTGGCGATCACCGTCGCGCCGTAGAGCTTGGCGATCTGGATGGCGGCCATGCCGATGCCGCCGGCGGCGCCGTGGATCAGCACCCAGTCACCCGCCTTCATGCGGCCCTTCTGCAGCAAAGCGTGATAGGAGGTGTGATAGGCGCCGCGATAGACCGCCGCCTCCTCCAGCGAGAAGCCCGCCGGCACCAGATCGCATGCGGTGGCCTTGGCGTTGGCGAGCGTGCAGAAAGCGCCGCGCTGGCTCGACATCACCAGATCGCCCAGCTTGAACTGGGTGATGCCGGGCCCGACGGCCACCACCTCGCCGGCCGCCTCGCTGCCGGGGATGAAGGGCGGATCGGGGCGGTACTGGTAGGTGCCGGCCATCATCAGCACGTCGACATATTGCGCGCCGCGCGCCCCGATGCGGATCTGGATTTCCCCCTCGCCGGGCGGCGGCGGGTCCGGCACGTCGCGCCAGGCCAGCACTTCGGGTCCGCCGAACGCTTCGCAGACGATTGCCTTCATCGTTTCTCTCCTTGGAATGTGCGGGAGTTTCCCCCGAACCCGTCTGCGTGCCAAGCTGCGCCCTGGAGCAACCGGGGGAAGAGCCGAGAGTGATCGCCTATGTCGCATCGCGCCTGGTGACGGCGTGCGTGATGGTGGTGCTGGCATCGCTCGTGGTGTTCCTCATCGCCAACACCGTGCCGGGCGACCCGGTATTGGCGCAGCTCGGCGATCTCGCCGCCGCCAACCCCGCCGTGGTCGCTGCCTTCCGCCATCGCTGGGGGCTCGATCTGCCGCTGTGGCAGCGCTACTGGGTGTTCCTGCAGGGGCTCGCGCAGGGGGATTTCGGCGAGAGCATCGCCTCGCATCGCCCGGTGCTGGAGGATTTGCGCGAATATGCGCCGGCGACGGTGGAGCTGGGGATGCTCGCCTTCCTGCTGTCCCTCGTTATCGGCCTGCCGCTCGGCATGCTCGCCGCGGTGAAGCGCGACAGCTGGATCGACAACGCCGCCCGGCTGGTCTCGCTGATCGGCGTTTCTGCGCCGACCTTCTGGCTCGCCTTCGTCATGCTCGCGGTGTTCTACGGCGCGCTGGACTGGGCGCCGGGGCCGGGACGGTTGAGCGCCTCGGCTTTTCCGCCCACGCCCGTCACCGGGTTGCTGCTGCTCGACTCCGCGCGGAGCGGTGACTGGGAGACGTTCTGGGATGCCGCCGCGCATCTCGTGCTGCCCGCCATCGTGCTGGCGAGTTCCACGCTCGGGCTGATCACCCGCACCACTCGGGCGGCCATGCTGGAGGCGTTGGGGCAGGATTATGTGCGCACCGCCCGCGCCAAGGGGCTGCCGAGCCGCGCCGTCGTCGTCGGCCACGCGCTGCCCAACGCCATGCTGCCGGTGGTGACCTTGGGCGGCCTCGCCTTCGCCAATTTGCTGGCCGGCGCGGTGATGACGGAGACGGTGTTCTCCTGGCCCGGGCTCGGCCGCTACACCTTCCGCGCCGCGGTGGCGATCGATTTCCCGGCGATTCTCGCCATCACCGTGATCGTCGCCGCGCAATTCGTGCTGGTGAACCTGCTGGTCGATCTCTCCTACGCGGTGCTCGACCCGCGGACGGTGAAGCGATGAGCGAGACGCTGATCCTGGTGCAAGAGGCCCCGGGGCGCCGCTTCGCCCGGCGCTACGGGATTGCGGTGGCGGGCGCCGGGCTGATCCTGGCCTGGCTGCTGCTGGCCGTGCTGGCCCCCTGGGTGGCACCGTACGATCCCAATTTCGTCGACGTCGCCGGCCGTTTGCGCCCGCCCTCCGCCGCCCACTGGCTCGGCACTGACGCGCTGGGGCGGGACGTGCTGTCGCGGGTGGTCTGGGGCGCGCGGGTTTCCCTGCTGGTGGGCTTCGGCGTGGTGCTGCTGGGCGCCGCCTTCGGCACGCTGCTCGGCGCCACCGCCGCCTATGCGCGCGGCTGGGCCGAGGAGGCGCTGATGCGGGTGACCGACCTCGTCTTCTGCTTCCCGCCGATCATCCTGGCGATGGCGATCGCGGCCGCGCTCGGCATCGGCACGCTCAACACCATGATCGCGATGCTGGTGGTGTGGTGGCCGAAATTCGCCCGCCTCGCCCGCAGCCTGGTGATCTCCCAGCGTGCGCTCGAATATGTCGAGGCGGCGGTAACCAGCGGCGCCGGGCCGGGACGGGTGCTGCTGCGGCAGATCCTGCCCAATGCCGCCGGCCCGCTGATCGTGCTGGTCACGCTCGATCTCGGCAACGCCATCCTGGTGTTCGCCGGCCTGTCCTTCCTCGGCCTCGGCGTCACCCCGCCGGCCGCCGAATGGGGGGCGATGGTGGCCGAGGGGCGGGAGCTGGTGCAGCAATGGTGGGTCGCCACCTTCCCCGGCCTCGCCATCCTCTCGGTGGTGATGGGCTTCAACTTCCTCGGCGACGGGCTGCGCGACTGGCTGGACCCCCGCGCCGAAAGCCGCTGACCCCTTTCATATGGAGCCTGCCATGACCGCCAGCATCACCATCACCGACGGCATTGCTGTCATCACCATGGATGACGGCAAGGCCAATGCCGTGAACCCCACCTTGGTCGCCGCGTTGAACGCCTGCCTCGATACCGCCGAGCGCGAGGCCAAGGCGGTGGTGCTGGCCGGGCGGGCGCAGCGCTTCTCCGGCGGGTTTGACCTCAAGATGATGGCCGCCAGCCCGCGTTCGGAGGTGACCGAGCTGGTGAAATCCGGTGGCCGCCTCGCTATGCGGCTCTACGGCTTCCCCATGCCGGTGGTGGCCGCCTGCACCGGGCATTGCGTCGCCATGGGCGTGTTCCTGCTGCTCGCCTGCGACGTCCGCATCGGCACGCGAGGCGCCTTCAAGATCGGCGCCAATGAGACGGCGATCGGCATGTCGCTGCCGATCTTCGCGGTGGAACTGCTGAAGGCGCGGCTTGATCCCCGTGCGCTCACCAAGGCGGCCATCCTGGCCCATCTCTACGACCCCGAAAGCGCCGTCACCGCCGGCTATCTCGACAGCGTCGAGGACGCCGACGCCCTGCTGCCGGCCGCCATCCGCACCGCCACCGAACTGGCCGCCCTCCCCGGCACCGCGCTCGCCACCACCAAGCGGCTGATGCGGCAGCATACGCTGGACGCGGTGATGCCCACCGTGTGACGCACTTCACGCGCTGTCACCGGCGCGTCACACTGACCGGGCAATCAACGATCGCGAGAATCGTCGTCCGGGAATGTCCATCGCCCCCAAGGTCTCCAACCGCACGCTGATCACCGTCTGCGTCATGATGGGCAACCTCATGCAGGCGCTTGATACCTCGGTGGCCAACGTGTCGCTGCCCTATATGCAGGGCTCGCTCTCCACCAGCGCCGACGAGATCACCTGGGTGCTGACCTCCTACGTCATCGCCGCCGCCATCATGACAGCCCCGGTGGGCTGGATGGCGCAGCGTTTCGGGCGCAAGAACCTGCATGTCGCCTGCATGAGCGGCTTCGTGATGGCCTCGATGCTGTGCGGCATGGCGGACTCGCTGGAGCAGATGGTGTGCTTCCGCTTCCTCCAGGGCATGTGCGGCGCCGCCTTGGTGCCGCTCAGCCAGGCGACCATGCTGGACATCTACCCCTTCGAGAAACGCGCCCAGGCGATGGCGATCTTCGGCATGGGGGTGATGGTCGGCCCGATCACCGGCCCTACCCTCGGCGGCTATCTCACCGAGATGTTCAACTGGCGCTACGTCTTCTACGTCAATTTGCCCTTCGGCATCCTCGCGGTGATCGGCCTCATCGTCTTCCTCCCCAAGGCCGCCCCGCGGGCGGAGATGAAGTTCGACTGGATCGGCTTCATCGTGCTGGCCACCGGGGTCGCCGCCCTGCAACTCATGCTCGATCGCGGGGAAAACCAGGACTGGTTCTCGTCGCGCGAAATCCTGGTCGAGGCGGTGCTGGCCTGTCTCGGGCTCTATCTTTTTGTCGTCCACATGTTCACCGCCGAACGCCCCTTCCTGCCGCCCGGGCTGTTCAAGGACCGTAACTTCGTCTGCGGCGTCACCATGGTGTTCTTCACCGCGACGCTGCTGCTCGCCAGTTCCTCGTTGATGGCGCCCTATCTCGAAACCCTCGCCGGCTACCCGGTGGAGACGGCGGGGATGTCCATGGCGCCGCGGGGCATCGGCACGATCTTCGGCATGCAACTCGCCAGCCGGCTCTCCAACCGCGTCGGCCACCGCAAGCTGATGGCGATCGGCCTGCTCATCCTCGGCGCCGGCTTCAACTCCATGAGCGATTGGACGCCGGACGTCTCGCAGACCCGCATGATGCTCACCTTGGCCTGCCAGGGCTTCGCCATCGGCTTCGTGTTCAACCCGATGACGGTGATGGCCTTCACCACCTTGCCGCCCTCGCTGCGCCCCTACTCCACCTCGCTGCAATCCCTCTGCCGCAGCATCGGCCAGGCGGTCGGCGTCTCCGTCACCTCGGTGATGCTGGTGCGCAACACCCAGGTCTCCCACGCCGATATCGGCGCCAACATCACCCCGTTCGACCGTGCGCTTCAGGGCCATGATGCGCTGACCCACCTGCTCGATCCCGCGACCACCCAAGGCGCCGCGCTGCTGGACTCCATGATCAACCGCCAGGCCCAGATCATCGCCTACAGCAATGACTTCCGGATGATGGCGTTCGTCGTCCTCCCCTCGCTGCTGCTGCTGTTCGTCATGCGCCCGCATGTCCGCCCGCCCGTCGCGGCGGCGGGGGATTAGCCGCCGAGAAAGCGGATCACCTCGGCCACCACCACATCGGCCTGATAGAACGCCTCCATGTGCGACACCCCCGGCAGCTTCACGAACCGCGCGCCCGGGATCAGCCGTGCCGCCTCGGCGTTCTGCGCGTAGACCACGTCGGCGTCGCCGCAATAGAGCAGCGTCGGGATCGCCATCGTCGCCAGCGCCTCCGCGATCCCGGCCTCGTCGAAGGACATCGCGGCGAAGGCGGCATGATCGCCCGCCCGCAGCCGCGCAGTGAACCCTGGCGGCATCAGCCCGGCGAAGGGGCGGATCGCTTCTACCACCGCGTCCGGCCCGTCCTTCATCGCCGCCTCGATCACAAGGTGCATCCCCGAGCGCACCCGGTCGAACGGATGCTGCCCGCCGATGATCAACGCGCTCACCCGTTCCGGCGCGAAAACGCCCATCGCATAGGCGTAATAGCCGCCCATCGAGTAGCCCCAGAACGGCGCCCGCCCGATCCCCTCGGCATCCAGCACGGCGCACACGTCGCCCACCCGCTTGTCGATCGTGTACGCCGCTTCATCATGCGGCTTATCGCTGCCGCCATGCCCCCGCGCATCCAGCATCACCAGCCGGAACCGCCGGCGCAGCGCCGCCACCACGCCGGCCTCATGCCAATCCGCGATCGACTGCAGGAACCCGTGCTGCAACACCAGCGGCGGCCCGTCCCCCTCGACGCTGTAGTGGATGCGAACCCCGGCATTGACTGCATAAGCCATCGGACGCCCTCTCTTTTCCCAGCGCTACACCCGGCACCCCCTCGCTGCAACGCCGTGCTTGGAGGCCGGCCGAAATCCCCCTAGGCTCGCCCCAAATCCCGGGAAGGAACACGCCATGCGCCGCCGCACTCTTGCTCTCGCCCTCCTCGCCGCCCCCCTGCTGGCCACCCCCGCGCTGGCGCAGAAGAAGACCACCCTCGTCGTCGGCCTCGATATCTCCGACGGCCGCAACTACGACACCGCCCGCTCCGCCGACCTCACGCCCCCCCTCGTCCATGGCGCCGTCTACGAAACGCTGGTGACGCTGGGCACCAATGATCTCGTCACCATCCGCCCCTCCCTCGCCACCGCCTGGGCCACCTCCGACGCCGGAAAAACCTGGCGCTTCACGCTCCGCCCCGGCGTCAAATTCTGGGACGGCTCACCGATGACGGCGGAGGACGTGAAGTTCTCGCTGGATCGCCTCGTCAACCTCAAGGACCAGCCCGCCACCTACGCCGCCAACATGGGCGCCGTCACCATCATCGACCCGATGACCGTCGATATCGCGGTGAAGAACCCCGCCGAGCCCCTGCTGATCGACCTCACCGCCCCCTCTTTCGCCATCTATTCCAAGAAGATGGCGGTAGCCCAAGGCGCCGTCGCCGAGCCCGGTGCCGACCAGACCGACAAAGCCACCGCCTGGCTCAACAGCAATTCCGCCGGCACCGGCCCCTATTACATGACCCGCTGGGAGCGCAATTCCGGCGTCGAACTCCGCCGCAATCCGAACTGGTGGGGCGGCAGCGCCCCCTTCGAGCGCATCGTCATCCGCCACATCGCCGATGGCGGCGCCCAGCTGCTCTCCGTCCGCAAGGGCGATATCGACATCGCCATGAACCTCTCCGCCGAACAGCTCGACAGCGTTTCCAGCGCCGACGTAAAAGTGATCCAGGGCGGCAGCACCGACACGCTGTATTTCATGATGACGTCCGACCCCGCCCTCAACCCCGCGCTGGCCAAACCCGAAGCCCGCCAGGCCGTCGCCGCCGCCATCGACTATGACGGCATCATCAAATCCCTCGTCGGCGGTTTCGCCGAGCGCCCGCCGGCCTTCCTGCCCAACGGCATCGCTGGCACGTCGGCCGCCCACACCAAGGATTTCGGCTTCCGCGAGGATCTCGCCAAGGCGAAACAGCTCCTCGCCGCGGCAGGCGCGTCTGGCGGCTTCGAGTTCGAGCTCGGCTACCCCAATGCCGCCTATTTCAGCACCAACTACGCGCTGATGACCCAGAAGATCCAGGCCGACCTTGCCCGCGTCGGCATCAAGATGAACCTCCGCCCGATGGACAACGTTAACTGGCGCAGCCAGTTCAACGGCGGCAAGCTGCAGGCCACCATCGCGCCCTGGAACTCCCCCTCGCCCAACCCCTACCTCTGGACCGGCGCCTCCATCCAGCGCGTCGCCGGCCGCATGCACTGGACGCCGACGCCCGAGCTGAAAGACCTCGTCGCCGCCGGCGCCGCCGAACTCGACACCACCAAGCAGGCCGCCATCCACGAAAAAGTCGCCCGCACCATCGTGGGTAATGCCAACTACGTGACGCTGATGCAGCCGATCTACCGCATCGCCGTCCACAAGAACGTCACCGACGTGATGCTGACACCCAATGTATGGAAAATGGAACTCAGCAAGATCAAGCCGGCCGGCTAAGCAAGGAAGCGCTTCTTTTTGAAAAAAGAAGCAAAAACTTTTTATCCGCTTTCTTTGCCCC
>CAIPLM010000239.1 GCA_903865895.1 uncultured Rhodospirillales bacterium
CGATGAGGTGAACGCCAAGGGCGGCATCGGCGGGCATCAGATCGAGGTGATCTTCGAGGACAACCAGGCCAAGCCCGATCAATCCGTGCTGCTGTTCAACAAGCTGGTGGATTTGCAGAAGGTGCCGGTGGTGTTCACCGGGTATTCCGGCCCCTCCCTCGCCATGGCGCCATTGGCCACCCGCAAGAAGACGCTGCTGGTGAATGGTGGCGCCCAGGCCGATGCGCTCGACAAGGCATCGCCCTACCTCATCAACACAATCCCGGTACTGGCCGGCGAGCTTGAGGTGCTGGCGAACTACCTGTTCGCCGACGCCGGCAAGAAGACGGCGGCGATCCTGTTTGAGAACAACGCGGCCGGAATCGCCGGGCGGGATGATTTCCTCGGCAGCTATGAGAAGGCGGGCGGCAAAATTCTGGCGCAGGAGCCGGTGCAGTTCGGTGACACCAACTACCGCCCGGCGCTGCTGAAGCTCGCCGCCGCGCAGCCCGAGGTGCTGTTCGTGGTGATCACCTCCGGCACGCCGCAGCTGGCCGACCAGATACGCCAGATCGACGCGAAATTCATGGTTGCCGGCAATACGTTTTTCTCCGACCCCGAGCTGATCGCCAACCCCAATGCCGAGGGGTTCACCCATACCCAGGTGCTGATCAACGCGCCCGAGGGCATGGCTGCGGCCTTCAAAACGAAATACGGCACCGAGTTCGATTTCTTCCCCAAGCAGTACTACAACGCCGCCACCGTGGTGCTCGCCTGCATCGAAAAGCTGGTGAAGGAGAACCGCCCGGTGACCGGCGAGGCGCTGCGGGCGGCGCTGTTCGAGATCAAGACCTTCAAGGGCCTGACGACGACGGTGTTCAACACCAATACGGCGGCGACGCAGATCAACATGAACCGCATCACCGCCAAGGCGGATACCACCATCAAGGTGATCCCGCCGAAGTAGCAGCCGGGTCGTCGCGCGCATGCTTTGGCTCAACCTGCTCATCAACGGCCTCATCTGGGGCTGTGCGCTCGGCATGGTCGCGATCAGCTTCTCGCTGATTTTCGCCACCACGCGGTTTTTCCACGTCGCCCCCGCCGCGGTGTACAGCCTGGGCGGCTACCTCGCCTGGAGCATGATGAAGCGGGGCGCGCCGGAATGGGTAGCGTTGCTGGGCGCGGTGGTGGCCTGTGGGCTGGTGGGGGCGGCGATTCAGAAGCTGCTCTATGAGCGGCTGGACCGGCGGGGGGCGACGCATCTGGTGGTGCTGATCGCCTCGCTCGGGCTGGCGGCGGTGATGCAGAACGCGATCGCCGGCGCCTATACCTCGAACGTGCTGCAATTCGGCCTGCCCTGGGCCAACCGCACGACCTCCATCGGTGGCGCGCTACTGACCAACACGCAGATGCTGACGGTGTGTTTCGGGGTGCTCTCTTATCTCGGCGCCATGTGGTTCGCCCACCGCACCCTGCTCGGCAAGCGCATCCGCGCGGTGGCGTCGAACCCCTTCCTCGCCGAGATCACCCGGCTGGAGCCACGGCGCGTGCATATCGCGGTGATGGCGATCGGCAGTGCCATGGTCTGCATCCCCGGGGTGCTGGTGCCGCTCGATCTCGGGCTGCAGCCCTTCGGCGGCGTGCCGATGCTGCTGACGGCGACGATCGCGGTGATCGCCGGCGGGGTGGGCAGTATCTCGGGCGCCTTCCTGCTCGCGCTGGTAATTGCGGTGCTGCAGAACCTCTCGCTGCTGGTGATGCCCGGCGAATGGAGCATCGGCATCACCTTCGGCATCTTCATCATCTTCATGCTGTTCCGCCCGCGCGGATTGTTCACGGGCTGAAGCACCATGGATTTTTTCGCAACCTACCTCGCGCTGGCTGAGATCTACGTCCTTCTCGGGCTGTCGACCAATTTGCTGGTTGGCATCGTCGGCATTTTCTCGGTCAGCCAGGCCGCGGTGTTCGGCGTTGGCGCCTACATCACCGCCTTCCTGCTGATGCACAGCAGCACGCCGTTTCCGCTCGCCATTCTGGTGGCGGCCGGGCTGTGCATCCTGCTCAACATTCTCGTCACTTTGCCGAGTCTGCGCGTGTCCGGCGATTACTTCGTGGTGACGTCCTTCGGCATCCAGCTGCTCGGCACGGCGGTGTTCACCAACTGGACCAAGGGGACCGGCGGCGCCAATGGGCTGCCCGGCGTGCCGGCGCCGATTATCCTCGGGCATGAGTTCATCGAGCCGCAGGAGTTCCTGCTGCTCTCCTCGATCGGCATGGGGCTGGGCTGCCTGTGTTTCTGGCTGATCATGCGGGCGCCGTTCGGCGGGTTGCTGCGGGCGATCCGCGAGGATGAGCTGGCGGTGGCCGCCCTCGGCAAATCCGTGCTGCGGGCCAAGGTGAGCGCGGCGGCGCTGGCGGGCGCATTCGCGGGCAGCGCTGGCGGGCTCTACGCCACCTTCCTCAGCTTTATCGACCCCTCCTCCTTCGATCTCGACGCCTCGATTTTCCTGCTGACCATGGTGGTGGTGGGTGGTGCGCGCACGCTGGCCGGCTCGGTGCTCGGGCCATTTGTGCTGCTCGCATTGCCGCAGATCCTGGCCCTGATCGACATCCCCGCCTCCTTCGCCGCCGCGCTGCGCCAGTTGATCTACGGGCTGCTGCTGATCGTCTTCATGCTGTTCCGGCCACAGGGGTTGTTGGGGGAGCGGCTGTGATGGGACGAGGCAGGGAGGAAGGCGGTTCTTTTTTGAAAAAAAGAACTAAAAAACTTTTATCCGATTGCGCCGCACCCTCCGTGGAGAGTGCGAAGCCAATGGGTAAAAAGTTTTTGCTTCTTTTTTCAAAAAGAAGCGCTTGCTTGCTTTCCTCAGGCCGCCCGCAATGAGCCCGTATCTCGACGTCACCGGCCTCAACAAGCGCTTCGGCGGATTGCAGGCGCTGAGCGATTGCAGCTTCAAGGTGGCGCAGGGGCGCATCACCTGTCTCGTCGGCCCGAACGGGGCGGGGAAGACGACGATCTTCAACGCCATCACCGGGTTCCTGACCCCTGATACCGGCCATGTCGCCTTCCGTGGCGCGAGCCTCGATGGGCTGTCACCGCAGCGCGTGGTGCGCCACGGCATCGCGCGGACCTTCCAGAACCTCCGCCTGTTCGCCGACCTCACGGCGCGGGACAATGTGGTGGCGGGGATGCCCGGCCATTTCGGCGAGGAGCCGCTGGGGGCTATTTTCCGCCCATTCCGCACCTCGCGCGCGTTGGCCGGGAAGCGCGCGGCGGCGCTGGAGGTGCTGGCAAATGTCGGCCTCGCCGACCGGGCGGACGCGCTGGTGCGCAACCTCTCCTATGGCGAGCAGAAGCTGCTGTGCATCGCGCGCATCCTCGCCACCTCGGCCGAGCTGCTGCTGCTGGATGAGCCGACCTCCGGCCTCTCGGGCGCGGCGCTGACGGAGGTGATGGCGCTGCTGCGCCGCCTGCAGGCGGAGGGCAAGACGCTGCTGGTGGTGGAGCACAATACCCGCGTGGTGCAGCAGATCGCCGATGAGGTGCTGTTCCTCCACCAGGGGCATTTGATGGCGCAGGGCAGCCCGGCCGAGATCATCGCCGACCCCAAGCTCGCCGAGATCTATTTCGGGGGTGCGCTCTGATGCTGCTGGAGATCAGCGACCTCTCCGCCGGCTACGGCACCAAGACGGTGATTTCGGGCGTATCGCTCACGCTGGAGCCCGGGCAGATCCTGGCGCTGCTCGGCCATAATGGGGCCGGCAAGACGACCACGCTGAAGGCGGTGATGGGCCTGTTGCCGGCGCGCAGTGGCACCATCCGCTTCGATGGCAACGCGATCGGCGGGATGTCGGTCGCGGGGCGGGTGGGGGCGGGTATCCGGCTGCTGCCGGAGGGGCGCGGGATTTTTCCGGACCTCAGCGTGGCCGATAATATCGACGTGGTGGCGGCGCAGAATGTGAGCGGCGCGAGCCCGATGTTCCGCCCGGCCGATATTTACCGGCTGTTCCCGGTGCTGGATGAGCGGCGCACCACGCGGGCGGGCTCGATGAGCGGCGGGCAGCAGCAGATGCTGGCGCTGGGGCTGGCCATTCTCGGCACCCCGCGCTGCCTGCTGCTCGATGAGCCCTCGATCGGCCTCGCGCCGAACCTGGTGGAGCGGCTGTTCCAGCAGTTCCACGAGATCTGCAAATCCCACGGCGTCGGTGCGGTGCTGGTGGAGCAGAATGTCGCCGCGGCGCTCAAAATCGCCGATCGGGTGGTGATCATGAACAACGGCGCCATCGTGTTCGATGGCCTGCCGGAGGATGCGCGGCAGACCAACGTGTGGGATTATTTCTGAGCCGCCGGGATGGGCGGGCGCGACCGATGGTGGCAGACTGGCGCGCAATCGAGGACGACAAGGACAGACGCGATGACGATGCGGATTGTGTGGACCAACATGCCGGCCGAATTCCAGCCGGTGGCCCGCGAGGCGGCGGGCGAGGGCGTCGAGGCGCTGTTCTTCGCCCAGGCGAGCGACGTGCCGGATGAGGCATGGGCCACGGCGGACGCGGTGGTGGGGTCGGTGCCGCCGGCTGGCGCGCTGGAGAAAATGGCGAAATGCCGCATCTTCGTGAAATCCGCCGTCGGCTTCGACGAGGTCGATATCGCCGCCTATGGCGCCCGCGGCATCCCCGTTTGCAACACCCCGCATTACGGCACCCGCGAGGTGGCGGACCATGCGATCGCGCTGATGATGACGCTGGCGAAATCCATCGCCTATCACGACGAATTGCTGCGCGAGGACCTCAAGCCCAACTGGCGCCCGGCGCATAATCCCTTCGGCAAGCGCCTCTCGGTCTGCACCTTCGGCGTGGTCGGCATCGGCCGCATCGGCACCGCCGCCGCCCGCCGCGCCGCGGCCTTCGACATGGATGTGGTGTTCTACGACCCCTACGTGCCGAACGGCTATGAGCTGGCGCTCGGCATTCGACGTGCCGATTCGCTGGCGGAGCTGATGGGCCAGTGCGATTTCGTCTCCGTGCACACGCCGCTCAACGCCGAGACGCGCAATCTGCTCGGCGCCGAGGCGTTCAAGGCGGCGAAGAAGGGGATGATCCTCATCAACACCGCGCGTGGCGGGATCGTCGATGTCGATGCGCTGTATGATGCGATGAAGGATGGCACGGTGCTCGCCGCCGGGCTTGATGTGCTGCCGGAGGAGCCGGCCAATCCGCAATCCCGCCTCATCGCCGCCTGGCAGAAGCAGGAGGCGTGGATCCGCCATCGCCTCGTCGTCACGCCCCACTCCGCCTTCTATACGCCGGAGAGCATGCGCGACATCCGCTTCCTCTCCGCCCGCACGGCGGCGCGCTATCTGCGCGAGGGGCGGCTTGAGAATTGCGTGAACAAGCAGTTCCTGCCGGCGAAGGGCTGAGGGAGGCGGCGATGCAGGAGAAGGTCGACGTTCTGATCATCGGCTCCGGCGCGTCCGGGGCGGCGGTGGCGTGGTCGCTCGCCGAGACCAAAATGCGCATCCTGTGCCTGGAGCAGGGCGATTGGATGAAGTCCTCCGAATACCCCTCGACCGGGCGGGACTGGGAGGCGCGGATGCACTCGGACTGGGCGACCTCGCCCAATATCCGCAAGCGCCCGGCAGACTACCCGATCAATGACGACGCCTCGCCGATCAAGGTGGTGAACTTCAACGCGGTGGGTGGCTCCACCGTGATGTACACCGCGCATTACCCGCGCCTGCATCCCTCCGACTTCAAGGTGAAGTCGCTCGACGGCGTCGCCGATGACTGGCCGGTGGACTACGCGACGCTCGATCCGTATTTCGCCGAGAATGACCGGATGATGGGCGTCTCCGGCCTCGCCGGCGATCCGGCCTATCCGCATCACGAGCCGCCGATGCCGCCGCTGCCGCTGGGCAAGACCGGCAGCGCGATCGGGCGGGCGATGAACAAGCTGGGCTGGCACTGGTGGCCGTCCGACACCACGATCGCCACCACCGAGTATGACGGGCGCGCGCCGTGCATCAATCTCGGCCATTGCACGCCGGCCTGCTCGCAGGGCGCCAAGGCGAGCACCGATATCACCTACTGGCCGCACGCCATCCGCGCCGGGGTTGAAGTCCGGCCGAATTGCCGGGTGCGGGAAATCACCGTCGGGCCGGATGGGATGGCGACCGGGGCGATCTACTATGACCGCGACGGCAAGGAGGTGTTCCAGCCGGCCGAGGTGGTGATCATGGCGGCCAATGGCGTGGGCACCCCGCGGCTGCTGCTCAACTCGGTTTCCGCCAAGTTCCCCAATGGGTTGGCCAATTCCTCGGGGCTGGTCGGCAAGAACCTGATGTTCCATCCCTGGGGCCGCATCATGGGCCAGGTGGATGAGCCGCTTGACGGGCATCGCGGGCCGCCGATCTGCCTGTGGAGCTACCAGTTCTACGAGACCGATCCGGAGCGCGGCTTCGCGCGCGGCTACGGCATGCAGTTCAACCGCATGGTGCCCTACATCACCGAGGGCATCGAGAACATGTCGCTCGGCCGCATCCCCTGGGGCGGCGGGCACCACGACGCGTTCCGCCGCTACCACAACCGCCGCATGTCGGTCGGCATCTGCACTGAGGACCTGCCGGAGGAGCACAACCGGGTGACGCTTGACCCGGTGCTGAAGGATGCACACGGCATCCCGGCGCCGAAGATCGAGTACACCATGTCCGACAATACCTGGAAGATGATGCGGCACGGGCTCGCCCGCGGCATCGAGTTCATGCAGGCCGCCGGGGCGCGCGACATCGTCACCAACGCCCCGCTGGCGCTGGCCGGCTGGCATCTGCTCGGTACCGCCCGCATGGGGACCGACCCCGAGCGCTCCGTGGTGAACGAATGGGGCCGCAGCCATGATGTGAAGAACCTCTTCATCGTCGATGGCTCGATTTTTGTCACCGGTGGCGGCGTGAACCCGACCTCCACCATCCAGGCCCTCGCGCTCTACATCGCCGACCAGATGAAGCAGCGCCTTTCCACTTTGTTCGATTGAGGCAGACCATGACCGACATGATGCTCACCCAGGCCGAGACCGACGACCTCCGCGCGCTTGCCGGCATGATCGTCCCCGCATCCGCCAAGTACAAGGTGCCTGGCGCGGATGACGAGCTGATCTTCGCCGATATCGTGAAATCCCTCGGGCGGGACCGCGAGGATGTGCGGGCCGCACTCGCACAGGCCGCGTCCAAGGCCGGTGGCTCGGTGGCGGCGCTCGATGCCGCCGCCCGCGAGAAGCTCGCCACACGCTTGCAGGCCGATGGCGGGCCGCAGATGGCGGTGCTCACCCGCGTGGTGCTGCTCTGCTACTACCGCGATGACCGGGTGATGGTCTCCCTCGGCCTCGAACCGCGTCCGCCCTTCCCCAAGGGGCATGTGCTGGAGCAGGGCGACTGGTCGCTGCTCGATCCGGTGAAAGCCCGCAAGCCGTTCTGGCGCCAGGTTTCCTAGGGAGGGCGCGGCGATGCTCGACAAGGTTGATGTCGTGATCGTCGGCTCCGGTGCCTCCGGCGCCGCGGCCGCCTGGAGCCTCGCCGATACCAAGATGCGTATCGTCTGTCTGGAACAGGGCGGATGGATGAAGCAGTCGGACTATCCCTCCAACGGGCGCAACTGGGAGGCGCGGCAGTTCAGCGACTTCCACCCCTCGCCCAATAAGCGCAACCGGACCACCGACTATCCGGTGAATGACGATAACTCGCCGATCAAGGTGCTGAATTTCAACGGCGTCGGCGGCAGCACCATCCTTTACGCCGCGCATTATCCCCGCCTGCACCCCTCCGACTTCAAGGTAAAGACGCTTGACGGGGTGGCTGATGACTGGCCGGTGGATTACGCGACGCTGGAGCCGTTTTTCGCCGAGAATGACCGCATGATGGGCGTCTCGGGCTTGGCCGGTGACCCGGCCTATCCGCCCCACACGCCGCCCATGCCGCCGCTCGGGCTCGGCAAATCCGGCACCCGCTACGCCCAGGCGATGAACAAGCTGGGCTGGCACTGGTGGCCGTCCGACACCACGCTGACCACCACCGAGTATGACGGCCGGGCGCCCTGCATCAATCTCGGCCATTGCATGTACGGCTGCTCGCAGGGCGCCAAGGCGAGCACCGACATCACCTATTGGCCGCACGCCATCCGCGCCGGGGTGGAGCTTCGCACCCATTGCCGGGTGAGCCGCATTGAATCCGGCCCCGATGGGATGGCGACGGGGGTGGTGTATTTCGACGCCGATGGGGTGGAGCAGTTCCAGCCGGCCGAGGTGGTGATCCTTGCCTGCAACGGCATCGGCACGCCGCGCCTGCTGCTGAATTCCGCCACCGGTCGTTTCCCGAACGGGTTGGCGAATTCCTCCGGGCAGGTCGGGCGGAACCTGATGTTCCATCCCTATGCCAGCATCTACGGCTATGTCGACGAACCGCTCGACGGCAATCACGCGCCGCCGCTCAGCCTGTGGAGCATGCAGTTCTACGAGACCGATCCCTCGCGCGGCTTCGTGCGCGGCTATTCCTACCAGTTCGGCCGCGGTGTTGGGCCGATCACCGAGGCGATTTCGTCGTCCGCCTATGGCCGTCTGCCCTGGGGCGCCCAGCATCACGACGAATATCGCCGCCTGATGCACCGCCGCATCTCCATGGCCGCCATTTGCGAGGACCTGCCGGAGGAGCATAACCGCGTCACGCTCGACCCCAAGATCAGGGACAGCAACGGCATCCCGGCGCCGAAGGTTGATTACACGATCAGCGAAAACAGCCATCGGATGCTGAACCACGCCATCGCGCGGGCCAGCGAAATCCTCCAGGCCGCTGGCGCACGGGATATCGGCGTCGATCGGCCGATCTTCTTCGGTGGCTGGCATCTGCTCGGCACTGCTCGCATGGGGACCGACCCCGATCGCTCCGTGGTGAATGGCTGGGGGCGGACGCATGACGTGAAGAACCTGTTCATCGTCGATGGCTCGCTGTTCACCACCTCGGGCGGGGTGAACCCGACCTCGACCATTCAGGCGCTGGCGCTCTACATTGCCGATCAGATCAAGCAGCGCCTGGCGAATTTGTTCGACTGAGGAAGGAAGGGCTTCTTTTTGAAAAAAAGAAGCAAAAACTTTCTATCCGTTGGCTGCGCGCTTGCCCGGGAGACTCCGAAGCAAGCGGATAAAAGTTTTTTGCTCCTTTTTTTTCAAAAAAGGAGTGCTTCCTTCCTTCTTATGTCTGGTCCCGCCATGCGCATCATAGACGCCCAAGTCCATATCTGGTCAGCCGGCACGCCAAGCGTGAACCACCGGCCGGTGTCGTCGTTCAGCGCGGACGAGTTGCTGGCGGAGATGGATGCGGCGGGCATCGATGCCGCGATCATTCATCCGCCGGGCTGGGACCCCGACTGCGATGCGATCGCCGCGGCGGCGCAGCGTGCGCATCCCGATCGCTTCGCCATTCTCGGCTCCTTCCCGCCGGACAAGCCGGAAAGCCGCGGGCTGATCGATGGTTGGCTGACGCAGCCCGGCATGCTCGGCTTGCGCTGGGCACCGCTGCATCCGGCCGCGCGGGCGTTGCTCGACCGCGGGGCGATGGATTGGATATGGCCTGAGGCGGAGCGCGCCGGGGTGCCGGTGGCCCTGCTGGCCGGGCCGTTTCTAGCCAAATTCCGCGACATCGCCGAGCGCCACCCTGGCCTCAGGCTGATCATCGACCATTGCGGGCTGATCCGCCTCAGGCAGGATGAGGCGGCGTTTGCCGATCTCGATACGCTGCTGGCTTTGGCGAAGCTGCCCAATGTCGCGATCAAGGCGACGGGCGCGCCGGGCTATTCGACGCAGCCCTACCCGTTCCGCAACCTGCACGACGTGTTGCACCAGATCTTCGATGCCTACGGACCC
This sequence comes from uncultured Rhodospirillales bacterium, assembly GCA_903865895.1. GTDB lineage: Bacteria > Pseudomonadota > Alphaproteobacteria > Acetobacterales > Acetobacteraceae > CAIYPH01. Next base: position 9,887 of record CAIPLM010000239.1, read on the forward strand.
AACCGCTTTTTCTGGGGCACCGATATCACGCGCATGGAATGCAGCTACCGCCAATGCGTGACGCTGTTCACCGAGGAACTGCCCTGGCTCGCCGGGCGGGACCTGGAGTTGGTGATGGGCGACGGGATCGCGAACTGGCTGGGCTGGAATCCCAGCCCAGCCAGATAGGTCTAGCCGCGCCCGACGAAGGGCATCTTGGTTGCCATCACGGTGACGAACAGCGCATTGGCGTCGGCTGGCAGTTCGGACATGTAGAGGATGGTCTTGCCGACCGCCGAGACGTCCATGGTCGGTTCGACGCGGCTGGTGCCGTCCGGCTGCGGCACGCCCTTGGCCATGCGGGCGGTCATCGGGGTGGCGGCGTTGCCGATGTCGATCTGGCCGCAGGCGATGTCGAAGTTCCGCCCATCGAGCGCGATCGCCTTGGTGAGGCCGGTGATGGCGTGCTTGGTCGAGGTATAGGCGGCCGAGCCCGGGCGCGGCGTGTGGGCCGAGATCGAGCCGTTGTTGATGATCCGCCCGCCCTGGGGCGACTGGTCGCGCATCATGCGGAAGGCGGCGTTGGCGACGAGGAAGCAGCCGTTGAGGTTGACGGCGACCACCGAGGTCCATTGCTCCCAGGTGAAGTCACCGAAATTGGTTGAGGGCACGTTGCCGCCGGCGTTGTTGAACACGACGTCGAGCCGGCCGAACTTCGCCTTGATGGCGGCGAACAGCGCGTCCACGGAGGCCGGCTGCGTCACGTCGGTCGGCACGGCCAGCATGCGAGCACCGGCGGCGCCAGCCAGCCCGATGGTCTCGGCCAGCGCATCCGCGCGCCGTCCGGCGATGGCGACCGACCAGCCGGCCGCCGCTAATGTGAGGGCGGCATCGCGCCCGACGCCGCTGCCCGCGCCCGTAATCAGGGCGATCTTGCCGTTTCCGCTCATGTTTCAGCTCCCTATGCTTTGGTTCAGGCAGCCATTGTGGCATCACTGCGCGGGAATGGCACGGGGCGTTGACGACGGAACTTGTCTTCGCTGCCATGCCCCGACCTGCTGACCATCAGACTTGCCGACGATAAGGAAACTCTGGAATGACCGACCATCCGGCGCTGCGCGCCTTCCTCGCCGAACGCCGCGACGCCTGCACCGAATTGCTGGCCGAGGTGGTCCGCGTGCCCTCCGATAATCCGCCCGGCAATTGCGCGGTGCATGCGGCACGTACGGCAGAACTGCTGGAGGGGCTCGGCTTCACCGTGGAGCGCCACTTGGTGCCGTCGGCCACCGTGCAGGCGCATGGCATGGTCTCGGTGACCAATCTGGTGGTGCGGCGCCGCTTCGGCGACGGCCCGGTGATCGCGCTCAACGCGCATGGGGACGTGGTGCCGCCTGGCGAGGGCTGGACGGCCGATCCCTATGGCGCGGAAATCCGCGATGGCTGGCTGTATGGCCGTGGGGCCGCGGTCTCGAAGTCGGACATCGCGAGCTATGCCTTCGCGCTGCTGGCGCTGGAACATGCCGGCACGACGCTCAAGGGCACGGTCGAGCTGCACATCACCTATGACGAGGAGACCGGCGGTGAGCTTGGCCCGGCCTGGCTGATTGCCGAGGGGATCAGCCGGCCCGACCTCGCGCTCTGCGCCGGGTTCTCCTACGGGGTGACGGAGGCCCATAACGGCTGCCTGCATCTCGAAGTCGAGGTCACCGGCCGCTCCGCCCATGCCGCCAAGCCCTTCACCGGGATCGACGCGCTGGAATGCGCGACCGGCATTCTCTCGGCGCTCTATTCCTGGCGCGGCGGCCTCGCGGCGCGGGCCTCGAAAATCCCCGGCATCGGCGCCCCGCAGCTGACCATCGGGCTGATTTCGGGCGGCATCAACACCAACGTGGTGCCGGATCGCATCACCTTCCGGCTCGACCGGCGGATCGTGCCGGAGGAAAACCCGGCGGCGGTGGAGGCGGAACTGCGGGACGTGATCGCGCTGGCCGCCTTGGCCAGGCCGGCCGCCAGCATCGCCGTGCGCCGCCTGCTGCTGGCGACGCCCTTGATGCCGCTGCCGGGCGGGCGGGCGTTCACCGAGGCGCTATGCAAGCGGGCCACCGAGATCATGGGCGAGCCGATTGGCGCCGCCGGGGTGCCGCTCTACACCGATGCGCGGCATTACGCGGCGGCCGGCATTCCCGTCATCCTCTACGGCGCCGGGCCGCGCTCCATCGAGGAGGCCAACGCCCATCGCGCGGATGAACGGGTGCCGATCGCCGATCTTCATCGGGCCACCGAGGTGGTGGCGCTCACCCTTGCCGACATGCTCGCGGCATGAGCGGGCGCGTCGAACGGGCCGGGCGGCGGGTGCGGCGGGATGCCGAGCGCATCCAGCAAAGCCCCTGGCGCCAGCCGGTCAACCGCTTCCCGCCGCTCGAGGTGGTGAGCGCCGACGAGTTGGAGATGATCCATAACGCCAGCCTGCGCGTGCTGGAGGAAATCGGCCTCGAGGTGATGAGCGACGCGGCGCTCACCTTGTTCAAACAGGCCGGCGCCAAGGTCGACATGTCCCGCCAGCACGTCTGGATCGACCGCGGCATCATCGCCGAGGCGCTGAAGACGGTGCCGTCGGAATTCACCCTCACCCCGCGCAACCCCGAACGCGCCGTGCACTACGGCGGCCGCAACATTGCCTTCGGCACCGTCGGCGGCCCGCCCAACAGCTCCGACCTCGATGGCGGCCGGCGCCCCGGCAACCACCGCGATTCGCAGAACTTCATCCGCCTGGTGCAGAGCCTCAACTGCGTGCACGTCGTCGGCCCCGCGGTCGCCGCCATCGACCTCGACGCCGAAACCCGCCACCTCGACACCTATTACGACCTGCTGACCCTCAGCGACCGCGTCTTCCAGGCCTCCGCCATCGGCGCAACGCGGATGAACGACGCGATCGACATGATCTGCATCGCCCGCGGCATCGACCGCGCGGAAATGGCCCGCTCCCCCTCGCTCTCCACCGTGGTCAACACCAACTCGCCGCTCAAGGTCGATGGCCCGATGTGCGACGGGCTGATGACCGCCGCAGCAGCCGGCCAGGTGGTGATCGTCACCCCCTTCACGCTGGCCGGCGCCATGGCGCCCATCTCGCTGGCCGGCGCGCTCGCCCAGCAGAACGCCGAGGCCCTCGCCGGCATCGCGCTCACCCAGCTCGTCCGCCCGGGCGTGCCGACCATGTATGGCGGCTTCACCTCCAACGTCGACATGCGCACCGGCGCGCCGGCCTTCGGCACCCCCGAATACGCCAAGGGCGCCCTCGCCACCGGCCAGCTCACCCGCAAATACGGCATCCCCTACCGCTCCAGCAACGTGAACGCTTCCAACGCCGTTGACGCCCAGGCCGCCTATGAAAGCGAAATGGCGCTGTGGTCCTCCATCCTCGGCCACGCCCACCTCATGATGCACGGCGTCGGCTGGCTCGAGGGTGGGCTGGTCGCCTCCTTCGAGAAGATGATCGTCGACGCCGAAATGCTGCAGATGATGGCCGAGACGCTGACCCCGATCGAAGTCACCGAGGCCAGCCTCGGCCTCTCCGCCATGGCCGAGGTCGGCCCCGGGGGCCATTTCTTCGGCGCCGCCCACACGCTGGAGCGCTATGAGACCGCGTTCTACACGCCGCTGCTGTCGGACTGGCGGAACTTCGAGACCTGGAAGAACGCCGGCGGGCTCGATGCCACGCAGCGGGCGAACGCGATCTACAAGGCGCTGCTCGCCCAGTACGAGCCGCCGCCGATCGACCCCTATGTCGATGCCGAGCTGCGCGCCTTCGTCGAGCGGCGCAAGCGCGAGATCGCCTCCGCGGCGCGCGACTGAGGGGGGCGGGCCATTCGTATTCTGCTCGTCGAGGACGATGCGACGCTCGCGCAGGGCCTGACCAGGGCGTTGGCCGCCGAGGGCTTCGCGGTGGATATCGCCGGCGATGGGGATCTCGGCTGCTATATGGGCGAGACCCAGGACTACGACGCGGTGGTGCTCGATCTCGGCCTGCCCAAAATGCCCGGGCTCGATGTGCTGAAGCGTTGGCGGGCCAAGGGGCGGCTGATGCCGGTGCTGGTGTTGACCGCGCGCGGCACCTGGACGGAGCGGGTGGCCGGGCTGAATGCCGGGGCGGATGACTATCTCGGCAAGCCGTTCCATGACGCCGAGGTGGTCGCCCGGCTGCGCGCGCTGATCCGCCGCGCCGGGGGCGTTGCCGACAGCGTGCTGCGCCATGGCGATATCGTGCTCGATCCGGCGACCGGCAGCCTCACCGTGGCGGGGGAGCCGGTGGAGGTGACCGCGTTCGAGCTGCGGGTGCTGACCTATCTCATGCATCGCGCCGGGCGCATCGTCTCGCAGGCCGATCTGCTTGACCATATTTATCCCGGTGAGACCGCGCGCGAGACCAACACCATCGAGGTCTATATCGCCCGCCTGCGCAAGAAGATCGGCCGTGACCTCATCCGCACCGTGCGCGGCCTCGGCTACCGGCTGGGCTGAGCGCCATGGCCCGGCATAGTTTCCGCCTCCGCCTCATCGCTGGCGCCGCGATCTGGATCAGCGTCGGCCTGGCGATGAGCTGGTTCGCGGTGGTGGACCTGTTCCGCACCCATGTGACCAGTGAATTCGTCGATGAGCTCGATCATCACGGCACCGAGCTGGCCGGGCTGATCGAGTACGCACCGGGCAAGCCGATCGCCATCCGCCAGCCGCTCAGCGACCGCCGCTTCTTCATCCCACGCTCCGGCTATTACTGGCAGATCGACCTGCCGGACGGCGGCGGCCTGCGCTCCGGCTCGCTCGAAAGCGCTCATCTGCCTGCCGATCTCCGTTTCGACAGCGCGCCACCCGAGCATAACTCGGTCCATCGCGGACCGACCGGCGAGGCGCTCATGCTGGAGCGCATCCTGCCCGCCAAAGGCGACCGGCCGGCGCTCCGGGTGACCGTCGCGACCGATCGGGCGCAGGTGGAGGCGGTGCTCGCCGATCTGCGCCACACCTTCGCCTTCTCGCTCGTTTTCATCGCCGCCGGGCTGATCGGCGCGGCGATGGCCCAGGTCACCATCGGGCTGTTGCCGTTGAACCGGGTGCGGGATGCCTTGGCCGCGATCCGGCGTGGCGCGGCGAGCCGGCTGCCGGAGGACCTGCCCTCCGAGGTGGCACCACTGGCCAGCAGCGTGAACGCCCTGCTCGGTGCCAATGAGGAGGTGGTGCGTCGCGCCCGCATCCAGGCCGGCAACCTCGCCCATGCGCTGAAAACCCCGATCGCGGTGATGATGGGCGAAGCGAACCGCCTCCAGGCGGCCGGGCTTGATGGGAGTCTGCTGCTGGAGCAGTGCCAGAAAATGCGCCGGCAGATCGACTACGAACTGGCCAAGGCCCGCGCCGCCGCCTCGCGCGAGTCGCTCGGGCTCGCCGCCCCGCTGGCCCCGGCGATCGGCGCGGTGGTCTCCGCGCTTGAGCGCCTGTACCACGACAAGCCCGTGCGCTTCGACGTCGAGATCGCCGAACCCGACGCGATCGTGACCTGCGATCGGGAGGATCTTGAGGAGATCCTCGGCAATCTCGTCGATAACGCCGCCAAATGGTCGCGCGGGCATGTCCTGGTCATTGCCGGCCCGGCCGGTGCGGGGCGCATCCGGCTCGCCGTTGAGGATGACGGGCCGGGGATGCCGGTTGCGGATCGAGAGCGGGTGTTTCGCGCCGGCGAACGGCTCGACGAGCAAATTCCGGGCACCGGGCTCGGCCTCGCCATCGTGCGTGACATCGCCGAACTTTATGGCGGCGCCGCCTGGATCGAGGATGGCGGGCTCGGCGGCATCCGCGCCTGCGTCGAGCTTCCCGCGGTCAGCCCGGCGCGTTGACGCCATGACCGTTTGCCGTGAGGCGCCATGACCCACTACGTCAGCATCACCGAGAATCTGTGGATCCCACTCGCCGACGGGCGCCGCCTCGCTGCCCGGCTCTGGCTGCCGGTGGGCAAGCCGGCGGCGGCGGTGCTGGAATACATGCCTTACCGCAAGCGCGACGCGACGCGCACGCGTGATGAGCCGATCCATCACTGGCTGGCCCAGCATGGCTACGCTTCCATCCGGGTCGACATGGCGGGCTCCGGCGATTCCGACGGCATTCTCGGCCAGGAATTCCTCCCCGCCGAGGCGAATGACGGGGTGGAGATCGTCGCCTGGATCGCCGCCCAGCCCTGGTGCAACGGCGATGTCGCCATGCTCGGCAAGTCCTGGGGCGGGTTCGCCGGGCTGATGACGGCGATGCGGCAACCGCCGGCGCTGAAGGCGATCATCGTGGTGTGTGGCGGGGATGACCGCTACGACCAGTCCCTGCATTTCACCGGCGGCGCCATTCTCTGCGAAACGCTGTGGTGGTCGGACGCGATGATGCTGTTCAACGCCCGCCCGCCCGATCCGGCGATCTCGGGCGATGCGTGGATGGCGAAATGGCAGGCGCGGCTGGCCGCCAATCCGCCCTGGCTCGCCGAATGGCTCGAGCATCCCCACCGCGACGCCTTCTGGCAGCAGGGCTCGGTGAACGATCACCCCGGGCGCATCGGCTGCGCCGTGCTCGCGGTGGGCGGCTGGGCCGACTACATCTCGCGCAGCGTGCCGCGCGTGCTGTCCTATCTCGCCACGCCGCGCTGGGGCATCGCCGGCCCTTGGGGGCATCACTACCCGCAGGATGGCATTCCCGGCCCGGCGATCGGGTTTTTGCAGGAGGTCGATCGCTTCCTCGATACCGTGCTGACCAGCGGGCCGGGCTTCGCCGACACGCCGATGTTTCGCGCCTGGATCGCCGAATGGCATCAGCCCGGCGCGATGCATGTCACGCAGTCCGGCCGATTCGTGGGGGAGGCCGAATGGCCCTCGCCGCATATCCAGCCCCGCGTGCTGCATCTCTGGCCGGGCGCTCTGGCGGAGGCGGCGGGCGCGGACGTCGCCCTGATGTATCGCGGCCCGCAGACGGTCGGGCTGTGCGCGCCGGAATGGCTGAGCCAGGGCGTCCCCGGCGAGGCGCCGATGGATCAACGCGCCGATGACGGGCAATCCCTCTGCTTCGAAAGCGCGCCCCTGGCCGAGCGGCTGGAAATCCTCGGCTCGGCGGTGCTGGAGATCGAGGTGAGCGTCGACCAGCCCGTCGCCCTGCTCGCCGCCCGGCTGTGTGCGGTGGCGGCGGATGGCGCCTCGCTGCTGGTGGCCCGCGGCATCCTCAACCTCCCCCATCGCGAGAGCAGCGAACACCCGGCGCCGATGGTGCCAGGCCAGCGAACGCGCATCCGCCTCACGCTGCCCGAGACAGGCTACGCCTTCGCGCCCGGCCAGCGCATCCGCATCGCGCTCTCCACCGCGTACTGGCCGATCGTCTGGCCCAGCCCGGCCCCGGTGACCCTCACGCTGCACACCGGCGCGAGCCGCCTCACCCTGCCCGTCCGCCCACCCCGCCCGGAGGACGCGGCGCTGCGCCCCTTCGATCCGCCCGAAGCGGGGCCATCCACCCCCATCACCATCCTGGAGCCGAGCCGCCTCGCCCGGCGCATCACCCACGACATCCTCACCGGTGAACACGTGCTGGAAGTCGAGGGCGATGGCGGCTTCCTCGGACCCGGCCGCCGCTTCCGCCTCGATGAGACCGGCACCATCCAGGGCCACACCATCCGCAAACGCTGCGCCATCCGTGCCGATGATCCGCTCTCCGCCAATTTCAGCATCGCGCAAACCATGGAGTTCGAACGCGGCGATTGGCGGGTGACGCTGGAGACCGGCACCCGCCTGACCTGCACCGCGGATACCTTCCACCTCACCGCAACCGCCCGCGCCACCAGCGGCGGCGTGGTGGTGGATGAGCGGCGCTGGGAGAAGACGGCACCACGGCTGCTGGTATAGCCCGCCACCCGTCTTGACGCCGACCGCCTGTCCGGCCGAGGTTCGCGCAGGGGAGAAATATGCATGGACTTCGATACTGTGATCGTCGGCGGCGGCTCGGCCGGCTGTGTGCTCGCCAACCGGCTCTCGGCGCAATCCAACCGCCGCGTGCTGCTGCTCGAAGCCGGCATGGATACGCCCGATGGCCGCGTGCCGGACCAGCTGCTCGACAGCCGTTCGGCGGTGGCGATCCGCGATCCCCGCTTTACCTGGACCGATCTGCGCGTCACCACCGAGGCCATGCCGGGCAACGACCCGGACGCCCCACGCCCCCGGCTCAACCGCTATGAGCAGGCCCGCGTGATGGGTGGCGGCTCCTCCATCAACGGCCAGCTCGCCAATCGTGGCTCGCCCGGCGATTACGACGAGTGGGACGGCAGGGGGGCTTCCGGCTGGAAATGGGAGACGGTGCTGCCGTATTTCCGCAAGGTCGAACGCGACATGGATTTCACCGGCCCGCTGCATGGCAGTGACGGCCGCATCATGGTCCGGCGTATTTTCCCGGAGAACTGGCCCCCCGCGGCGGTGGCCTATGGCGAGGCGTTCAAGGCGGCCGGCTGGGAGTATCTGGAGGACCAGAACGGCGAGTTCCGCGACGGCTACTTCCCGCTCACCATGTCCAACGTCTACGAACGCCGGGTCTCCGCCGCCACCGGCTATCTCGGCCCGGCCGTGCGTGCCCGGCCGAACCTGACCATCCAGGGCGACACGCGGGTGAAGGAGCTGCTGTTCGAGGACCGCGTCTGCGTCGGCGTGGTGGCCGTGCATGGCGGCCGCGAGCAGATTTTCCGCGCCCGCGAAACCATCCTCTCCTGCGGCGCCATCCATTCGCCGGCCATGCTGCTGCGCGCCGGCATCGGCCCGGCCCAGCATCTCCGCGACATGGGGATCGAAGTGCGCCATGCGCTCCCCGGCGTCGGGCGGCGGCTGATGGACCATCCCTCCATATCCGTCGCCGCCTATCTCAAGCCGCATATGCGCGAGAATCAATGGACCCAGCGCACCACCGTGATGGGCCTGCGTTTCTCCTCCGGCCTGCCTGATGCGCGTCCGGGCGACATGGCGATGAACCTCTCGCACCACTCCTCCTGGCACGCGATCGGCAAGCGGCTGGCGGCCAGCACCATCTGGGTGAACCAGACCTTCTCCGCCGGGGGACAGGTGCAGCTCGAATCGCGGGACTGGCAGGCCGAGCCGCGGGTGGATTTCAACCTGCTGTCCGACCAGCGGGACGCCGTTCGCCTGGTCGCCGCCTTCCGCAAGCTGGCGGACCTGCACAAATCCCCCCCGCTCGACAGCGTGGCCTACGACCTCTTCCCCTCCTCCTTCACCGACAAGATCCGCAACGTCAGCGCGGTGACGGCGAAGAACAAGCTGCTGACCGATCTCGGCGCCATGCTGCTCGACGGCCCCGGCCCCCTGCGGCGCTTCATGCTGCGCAATTTCGTCATGGAGGGCGCATCGGCCGAGCGGGCGATGCATGACGAGGAGGTGCTGGAGGCCCATATCCGCCGCTCCACCGTCGGCGTCTGGCATTGTTCCTGCTCCAACCGCATGGGCAGCGCGGATGACCCGATGGCGGTGACCGACAACGAAGGCCGGGTGCACGGCATGGGCGGCCTTCGCGTGGTCGATGCCTCGATTTTCCCGGTGATTCCTTGCGCGAACACCAATTTCCCGACCATGATGGTGGCCGAGAAAATAGCCGACATGATCGTCAACGGCTGAGGACGCCCAAACGTGACCCACGCCCCGCAAGGCGCTATCGACTGCGACATCCACCCGGCCCTCCCGTCGGTGAAGCTGCTGCTGCCCCATCTCGACGAGTACTGGCGCGAGCATATCCTGCGCCGGGGGCTGGAGCGCGACAGTTTCGAGACGCTGACCTCCCCCACCCTTGCGCCGCTCAACGCCCGGCCGGACTGGACGCCGGCGGCCGATCAGGTGGAGACGCTCCGCGCCCATGTGCTCGACCGCGCCAAGCCCGAATTCGCCATCTGCAACGTCATCCACGGCGCGCAGATGATGATGAGCGAGGACCTTTCGGCCGCCCTGTGCCGGGCGATCAACAACTGGCTGGCCAAGGAATGGCTGGACCGTGACCCCCGGCTGCGTGCCTCCATCGTGGTGCCCATCCACTCGCCCGATCTCGCGGCCGAGGAGATCGACCGCATGGCCGAGGACAAGCGCTTCGTCCAGGTCCTGCTGCTCTCCATGGCCGAACTCCCGCTCGGCCGGCGGCAGAACTGGCCGATCTACCGGGCGGCCGAACGCCACGGGCTGCCGATCGGCATCCACGCCGGCTCCTCTTTCCGCCACCCCCTGTCCGCCGTCGGCTGGGGCTCCACCTACCTCGAGGACTACATCTCCTATTCCCAGGGCATGGCCGGCGCGCTCGACAGCCTGGTGGTCGAGGGCGTGTTCCACCGGTTCCCCAATCTCAAGGCGGTGCTGATCGAATCCGGCGTCGCCTGGCATCCGGCGGCGATGTGGCGGCTCGACAAGACCTGGCGTGGCGTCCGCGCTGAGACCCCCTGGCTGACGCGCATGCCGAGCTCCATCGTGCGCGACCATGTGCGGATGACCGCCCAGCCCTTCGACGCCCCGCCCGACCAGAAAAGCCTCGATCGCCTGCTCGACCAGCTCGGTGGCGATGACATCCTGCTCTACGCGTCGGACTATCCGCACTGGCACCATGACGATCATGACGCGCTGCCCGACGGGCTGCCGGCCGATCTCGTGCGGAAAATCTGCTTCGACAATCCGCTCGCCACCTATCCCCGCCTCGCCGTCCCCGCTACCGCCTGACACGCCACCGCCTGACCGGAGGGAACCATGAACGTCACCCTGCAGAACCCGCGCATCGATCGCCCCGGCCAAGCCCATCTCGGCTACGTCGATTGCGACGTCCACCCGATGGTGAAGTCGGGCGCCGACTTTGATCCCTTCCTCTCCGCACGCTGGATCGAGCACCGCAAGACCATCGGCGCCCGTCCCCGCCAGGGCCTCTCCCGCGCCACCGCCTATCCCCGCATGTCCCCCGGCGTCGGCCAGCGGATGGACGCCTGGCCGAAAGACGGAGGGTTGCCGGGCTCCGACCTCAAGCTGATGCAGGAACAGCTGCTCGACCTGTTCGACGTGTCGCACGGCCTGCTCGCCCCGCTCGTCGGCGGCCACTCGGCCGAGCGCAACGTGCATTACGCCGCCGCCATGGCGACGGCCGTCAATGAGTGGCAGCTCGCCACCTTCGTCGATCCCGAGCCCCGCCTCAAAGGCGCGGTGCAGATCACCATCGAGAACGAGGCCGCCGCCATCGCCGAGATCGAGAAGCGCGCCGGCGATCGCCGCTTCGTCCAGGTCAACATCGCGCCCCGCTCCATCGAACCCCTCGGCCGCCACCGCTACCGCAAGATCCTCGCCGCCTGCGCCGCGGCCGGCCTGCCGATCTCGCTCCACCTCGGCGGCACCTCGGGCCACCCCTCCACCGGCGGCGGCTGGCCGAGCTACTATCACGAGGAGCACCCCTCCTACGTGCAGTCGATGCAGACGCTGGTGATCTCGCTGATCTGCGAAGGCACCTTCGACGACATCCCCAACCTCGACGTTGTGCTGGTCGAGGGCGGCTTCGCCTGGTGGCCCTCGCTCGCCTGGCGGATGGACAAGCACTGGAAGCGCCTGCAAGCCGAGGCCAACCTCAAGCGCGCCCCTTCCGAATACCTCCGCGAGCGCTTCTGGGTCACCACCCAGCCGATCGAGGAACCCCCCGTCGCCTCCGACATGCTCGGCCTCATCGAGCAGATCGGCCCGGACCGCATCATGTTCTCGACGGACTACCCCCATTGGGACCAGGACGACCCGCGCTACGCCTTCAAGGTGAAGCTCCCCGATGACTGGGCGCGCATGATCTACCGCGACAACGCCAAGGCCCTGTACCGACTCTCATGAGCAAACACGTCGTCGCATCTGTCGCCGAAATCCCCCCCGGCGGCCGCAAGATCGTCACCGTCCGCGGCCGCTCCATCGGCGTCTTCAACCTCGGCGGCGAATTCTTCGCCCTCATAAACCGCTGCCCGCACCAGGGCGCCGTGCTCTGCGAGGGCGAGGTGGTCAGCCGCCTCATCTCGGACGGGCCGGGCGACTACAAGCTCGGCGAGGCCGGGGAGATGATCCGCTGCCCCTGGCATTGCTGGGAGTTCGACATCCGCACCGGCCAGTCCTGGTGTGACCCGGAAAGCATGCAGGCCCGCATGTACAACGTCTCCGTCGAGCACGGTGAGGAGCTCGCCAAAGGTCCGCTGGTGGCGGAAACCGTGGCGGTCTCGGTCGAGCAGGACTACGTCGTCGTCGAAATGTAGAAGGTGAGCAGCTTCTTCCCCGGCTTCACCCTCACCGAAATCCCGGTTCCCGGCGGCCATATCCGCCTGCGCCATGCCGGCTCCGGCCCACCGCTCCTGCTGCTGCACGGCAACCCGCAGACCCACGCGATGTGGCACAAGGTCGCGCCCATCCTGGCCGCGCGCTTCACCGTCATCTGCCCCGATCTGCGCGGCTATGGCGGCAGCTTCAAGCCCCCCGCCAGCGCCGACCACGCCGCCTATTCCAAGCGCGCCATGGCCGGCGACATGGTCACCGTCATGAAAGCCCTCGGCCACCGACGCTTCGCCGTGATCGCGCATGACCGTGGCGCCCGCGTCGCCCACCGCATGGCGCTCGACCACCCCGAAGCTGTCGCCCGCCTGGCCGTGCTCGACATCATCCCCACCATCGAGCATTTCGAGCGCGCGGATATGGCGTTCGGCCTCGGCTACTACCACTGGTTCTGGTTCGCCCAGCCCCACCCCTTCCCGGAGACCATCATCTCCGCCGCGCCCGACGCCTGGTTCCGCGCCCATACCAGCCGCGAGGCCAAGGACGAAACCTTCTTCCACCCCGAGGCCCTCGCCGACTACCTCGCCGCCGCCCGCCAGCCCGACACCATCATCGGCATGTGCGAGGACTACCGCGCGGCGGCCACCATCGATCTGGCGCATGACCGCGAAAGCCGCGCCGCCGGCCAGCGCATCGGCTGCCCGCTGCTGGTGCTGTGGGGCAGCAAGGGCAAGATCGGCGTGTGGTACACCCCGCTGGCGATCTGGCGCCGCTACACCGATGGCCCGCTCACCGGCGCCGAACTCCCATCCGGCCACTATCTCGCCGAGGAAGCGCCGGAGTCTGTCCTGGCACGGCTTGAGCCCTTCATGGATGGCTATTGATTTCTATATCGTAACAATAAAGGCGTGCGAAAACGCCCCCCGGAAGGGGCGTTCCACCCCCAAGCCCGGCGGCGGCGCGCGGCCCCGCAGCGCCGGCAGAATCGCCGGAATCATCATCGCGGACATCGTCGCCACCGCTGCCCGCGCCGCCAGCGCGCCGGCCACGCGGACGCGCCCGTGCGACTCCACCCCGTCATCTCCCGCCACCATCCCCGCCTCCGCCGGCGCCATCAGCGCCGCCGTCAACAAGGCGACATAGCGCTCGATATCCGCCAGCCCCCGCGCATGCATCCGCCGCACCGGATGGCGCGGCGACAGCCCCGAGACATCCCCGAACACCGCATCCAGAATCGCGCGCAGCACCGCCCCGATCGCTTGCGCGAGGGCGGCCGCGAGGGCCTGGTGATGGGTGGGGGCGGGCGACATGGCGGCGTGTTCTCCTGGTTGCTCCCGCCAATATGGCGGAATGGCATCGCGAAAACAAGCTCTTTTTCTCCATTAAACAAAAATAAATCCTATTGACGCGACTTTTTCCACGCCCCCGCCATTGACGGTGCGGCCGCCACCCTCACCGCCGGCACCGTCCAGTCCGCCGACCCCGGCGGCTGGGGCGGGTGGGGCGGGCCGCCTTCCGCCCGCGACACACGGCGCTGCGTCGATATGCCGTGTTGATACATTGTTTACACAGGCACCCCGCGCGCGGCTGCTTGGGGCGAAAGCGAGGTGTGCGATGCGCGTGGTCATCAAGAAATGGGGCAACAGCGCCGCGGTACGCTTGCCGGCCGCGGTGATGACCGCCTGTCGCCTGTCGATGGATCAGCCGGTCGAGGTCCGCGAGGAAGGCGGGCGCGTCGTGATCGAGCCGATCCGCGAGGACGCCTATGATCTCGCGGTCTTGATGGCGGGGATCAGCGACGAGAACCGGCATGATGCGGTCGAGACCGGCGGCCCCATGGGGCGCGAGGCCTGGTGAGCGGCCGCCTTTACGTGCCCGAGGCCGGAGACGTGGTCTGGCTGATGTTCGACCCCCAAGCCGGCCACGAATAAGCCGGCCACGAACAAGCCGTCCGCCGTCCGGCACTGGTCCTGAGCCCGGCCACCTATAACAGCCGGTCCGGGTTGATGCTGTGCTGCCCGGTGACGACACGGATCACGGGATACCCGTTCGAAGTGCCGCTCGCGGGCGATCCCGCCAGCGTGGTGCTCGCGGATCAGGTCAAGAGCCTGGGTTGGCGGGCGCGCAAAGCGGAGCGCAAGGGGCAGGCAACCGCGGCCGAACGTGCGGCGGTGCGCGGCAAGATGCGGGCGTTGTTGGGGTAGGGGCGCCGGCACCCAACATGAAGCTGCGTTCTTACCTACTCACCCACCTCCGGCGCCTTCCGGTGCCGCCCGCCATCACTGCGCCGTATTGCCGCCATCCAGCACCAGCGCCTGCCCCGTCATAAAGCTCGAGTCCGGCGAGGCCAGGAACAGCACGCCGCGCGCGATCTCATCCGCAGCCCCGATTCGCCCCATCGGCAAGGCGTCGGCATGGCCCTGCACCATCGCCGCGAGGTTGGCCCCGCCGCGGGCCGCCCAGCGCTCCACCATGGTGTCGCCAGGGCACACCGCGTTGATGCGGATAGCCTCGCGGGCGTGGTCCAGCGCCATCGCCCGGGTCAGCTGCATCACCGCGCCCTTGCTCGCGCAATAGGCCGCGAAGCCGCGCCCGCCCACGAGCGCGAAATCCGAGGCGTTGTTGATGATCACGCCGCCGCCCCCGGCACGCATATGCGGCACGGCGAGCTTCGACATCCGCCAGACATGGGTCACGTTGAGGTTCAGCGTGTCGGCCCAGACCTCCTCGCTGGTCTCCTCAGCCCGGCCGCGCGGCACAATGCCCGCGTTGTTGAACAACACGGAGACCCGCCCCAGGCGCTCCACCGCGGCATGGAAGGCGTGCTCGCACCCGGCCAGCGTCGTGTGGTCGGCTTCGATGAAGGCCGCCCCGGTCTCCTCCGCCAGCCGTTCCCCGAGATCGGCACGCCGTCCGGTGAACGCCACCCGGGCGCCCTCCCGGGCAAACAGCCGCACCGTCGCGGCGCCGATGCCGGAGGTTCCGCCGGTAATGAGGGCGGTGACGTCATTCAGGCGCATGATGTGGCGCTCCGTTGGGCTAGGCACTCACCGCCGGCGCCTGCCGATGCCGCGTCGCCTGCTCATAATCATAGGCCAGCGCCAGCAGCCGCGCCTCGCTCCATTTGCGGCCGATCAGGATCAGGCAGAACGGGGCGCCATTGGCGTAATATCCCGCCGGCACCACCACCCCGGGCAGCCCGGCGACGTTGATTTCGGAGACGGTGGCGGCGTTGATGTAGGCATCGCCGTACAAAGGCGGGGAGGCGGCCAGCATTTGCGGGAAGGCCAGCGCGTCGAGCCCCTGCGCGTCCATCGTCGCGTTGAAGATGCGCAGATACGCCTCGCGCGCGGCCGCGAAATCGGAGAGATCGGGAGGCAAATCGGGGCGCGCCATGCAGGCCTCGAAGGCCGGGTTCCCGACGAGGTAGCGCAGCGGGCCGGTGGGGCCGAACGCGTTCTGCGCCGCGGTGGCGGCAGCAAATTCGGCAAAATTCTTCACCGCCGCGTTGGGGCCAAGGCGCTGGAGGTAGTTCTGCAAATCAAAAGGCACCGACTCCAGGCCCCGATAATCGAACCGGCTGCCAAGCGGGCGAGACAACGCGACGCCCGCGAACCCCGTCCCGGCAAAGGGATCATCGACCAGCGCGGCACCTGACGCGGCAAGCTCGGACTGCGCCCTGGCGTAGAGGGTCGCCGTCTCCTCAGACATCGCGGCATCGCGCCAGCCCTGCCCGTAGAGCCCGAGCCTTGTGCCGCGCAGCGCGCCAAGCGCGAGCCCCGCCGCATACCCGCCCGCCGGGACATTGCCGACCGCGGCGACCGTCTTCGGGTCCGCCGCAGTGAAGCCCGCCAGCACATCCAGGCACAAAGCCGCATCGCGCACGCAGCGCGCGATCGGCCCCACCACGTCCCGCTGGCTCGAGAGCGGCAATACGCCGGTATTCGGCACCAGCGCATGGGTCGGCTTGATGCCGACCAGCCCCTGGGCGGAGGCGGGGTTCTGGATCGAGCCGCCGGTCTCCTCGGCGAGGCCGAGAATGGCCATCGAGGCGGCCACCGCGGTGGCGGTGCCGGCCGAACTGGCGCCGGGCGCGAGGTCAGGGGCGGCGGCATTCAGCGTCGGCCCGGCCCAGCTGTCATTGGCATGCGTGCCGCTGGCGCTCAGCACCGGCACGTTGGTCTTGCCCAGCATGATGGTGCCGGCCGCCCGCATCCGGGCCACCACCGGGCTATCGGTCGCCGGCATCAGGTCGATGCCGCCCTTGGCACTGTAAAGCGCCGACCAGCCACCGGTGGTGGGGAAGCCCACCATGTCCATCGGGTCCTTGATCACCACGGGGATACCGGCCAGCGGCCCCAGCGCCTCGCCCGCCGCCCGCCGCCGGTCGATCGCGCGGGCATCGGCCAGCGCGTCCGGATTGCGGAAAATCAGCGCGTTATAGCGCGGGTTCAGCGCGTCGATCCGCGCCAGGAAGGCTTGCGTGAGCGCCTCGCAGGTGAAGCGCCCCTCCGCCATCCCGGCCTGCGCCTGCGCCACCGTCATTTCCGTCACGTCAATCTCGGGCATTGTCTGGTCTCTCACAGAATGAAGGGCAGGTCGGTATCGCCGGTCTTGCCACCGAGGGCGGTGATCAGGGCATGGGCCTGGCCGCGGTGATGGGTCTGGTGGTTGAACATGTGGACGACGAGGATGTTGCGCTTCTGCCGCATCTCGCGCTGCACGGAGCCGCTGAACCACACGAGCTCGTCATCCAGCCACTCCTGCGTCACCCCCGCCGACCAGGCGATCAACCGCGCGTCGGCATCCACGCGGGCGGCGCGCAGCGCGTCGAACTCATCATAGAGGGTCGGGCTGTCCTTCTGCGCGATCGCCGGCTTGTCCCACCCGGCGAAGCGGGACATCCACATATTGTCGGCCCATAGAATATGGCACAGCGTGCCATGCAACGTGCCGAAAAAGGCGCCACGATCCTCCCTGCGCTGGGCATCGGAGAGCGTGGCGGCGGCGCCATACCAGCGGCGGTTCGCCTCGGCATTGTAGCGGGCCATAACGTCCACGTAAGCCGGCGTGATCATTGCAGCCTCCTTGCCACTGAACCGTCGCGAGCATTGCACGGACGCACGGCGAAGCGTAGCGTCTCGCCAAATCTTTCCCGCCCCGGGAGTGCCAGAATGAACGTCCAGCTTCGCGAGACAACCGCGCTGCAATCCACCGCCGCCAGCCGGCTCGCGGTCGCCGATTGCGACATCCATCCCGCCACCCGCTCCGACAAGGACCTCCACCCCTGGCTGGAGCGGAAATGGATCGACCATATCGCCCAGTTCGGCCGTCCGGCGCGCCATGGCTGGATCTCCGGCCCGGCCTATCCCAAGGCGCAACCCAACGCCTCCCGCCGCGACGCCTATCCGCCCGAGGGCGGCCGCCAGGGCAGCAGCCTCTCCTTCATGCAGGTGCAGCATCTCGACGCCAACAACGTCGAGCTCGGCATCCTCAACCCGCTCGGCTCCGGCCAGGGCGTGCAGAACCCCGACCTCTCCAACGCCATCTGCCACGCCACCAATGAGTGGCAGATCGCCGAATGGACCGGCAAGGACAGCCGCCTCAAGGGGTCCGTGGTGGTGAATTACGAGGACGGCCCGGAAGCCGCCGCCGAAATCCGCCGCTACGCCGGCAACAAGAACTTCGTGCAGGTCCTGCTGCTGACCCGCACCGCCGAGCCACTCGGTGCGCGCCGCTACTGGCCGATCTACGAAGCGGCCAGCGAGGCCGGCCTCGCGGTCGCCATCCATGCCTTCGGCTACGGTGGCAACCCGATCACCACTGCGGGCTGGCCGAGCTACTACATCGAGGAAATGGTCGGTCACGCCCAGACCAGCGAGGCGGTCGTCACCAGCTTGGTCACCGAGGGCGTCTTCGCCCGCTTCCCCAAGCTGAAGGTGATCATGGTCGAGGGCGGTTTCGCCTGGGCGCCGCCGCTGGCCTGGCGCCTCGACAAGACCTGGAAGCGCCTGAAGGCGGAAACCCCGCTGCTCACCCGCGCCCCTTCGGAATACATCCGCGACCATGTCTGGTGGACCAGCCAGCCCATGGAAGAGCCCGAACCGCGCGAGCACCTGCTCGACACTATCGGCTGGATGGGCTGGGACCGGCTGCTGTTCGCCACCGATTATCCCCACTGGGATTTCGATGACCCCGCAACCTGCCTGCCGCTGAAGCTCGACGAGGCGCAACGCCGCGCCTTCTTCCGCGCTAACGCCGACGCGGTTTACGGGCTGACTTGAATTTCATGCAGAGCGGTTTTGCTTGCGTCGGCGGGCGCGGCTTTGTATGGTCCGGCTCGCAATTGCAAATCATTCGCAATTGCGAGCCGAAGGACCACCCGATGCGCCGCCTCCTTCTCGCCGCACTGCTGCTCGCCCCGCTCGCCGCCACCCCGGCGCGCGCCGATGACCCGAGCTTCACCCTCACCATCCGCAACCACGTCTTCGACCCCGCACGCATCGAGGTGCCGGCCAACGCCAAGTTCCGCCTGCTGGTGAAAAACATGGACTCCACCCCCGAGGAGTTCGAAAGCAAAGACCTCCGACGCGAAAAGGTGATCGCCGGCGGCGCCGAGGCGGTGATACTGCTCGGCCCGCTGAAGCCCGGCACCTACCGCTTCGTCGGCGAATACAACGAGGCCACCGCCAAAGGCGTGCTGGTGGCGAAATAGACAACCGGACGCGAAACCGTGCTCTCAACCGCCATCATCGTCTTCCGTGAAATCCTCGAAGCCTCGCTGATCGTCAGCGTGATGATGGCGGCCAGCCGCGGTGCCGCCGGGCGCGGCGTCTCGATCGGCGGCGGCGTCGCCGGCGGCGTGCTCGGCGCCTGCCTGCTCGCCCTCTTCGCCGGCCGCATCGGCGCGTCCATGGAAGGCGTCGGCCAGGAAGTGCTCAACGCCGCCGTGCTCTGCGCCGCCGTGCTCATGCTCGCCTGGCACAGCATCTGGATGAAGCGCCACGGCCGCGAAATGGCCCGGCAAATGACCGACGTCGCCAACGCCGTGCGCAGCGGCGGCCGGCCCATCTACATCCTCGGTGTCGTCGTCGGCGTCGCCGTGCTGCGCGAAGGCTCGGAAACCGTCCTCTTCCTCTACGGCATCGCCGCCGGCGGCGGTGGCGTGCAAGCCATGGCCATCGGCGGACTCCTCGGCATTATCTCCGGCATCGCCGTCTCCACCCTGCTCTACCGCGGCCTCCTCCACATCCCGCCCCGCCACCTCTTCCGCGTCACCGGAATCCTCATCCTCCTCATGGCCGGCGGAATGGCCTCCCAAGCCGCCGCCTTCCTCGTCGCCGCCGACCTGCTGCCCCCCCTCGGCGCCGAAATCTGGGATAGCTCCGCCATCCTCGATCCCAACAGCATCCTCGGCCGAACCCTCCACGCCCTCGTCGGCTACGACGCCAGGCCCGCGGGCGTCCAACTCCTGGTCTTCGCTGCTACCCTGGCAACCATCTACGCCTGCATGCACGCCGTCGACCGCCCCCGCCCCACACGCCAAACCCGCCCGGCCTGATCTCAACCGGCAGTCGGTTCGCGCGGGAAGGAAGGCCTGGGGCGCTGCCACTGGCAGGGGTCAAGGGGGCTGGAGTTGTCGACGCAGCGGCTGAAATCCTTGCGCGAGTTCAAAGTTAAGGCGGTTCGTCTGATCAACGAACGCGGCGATGCGGTGGACGGCCCGAAAAGCCTCTCGTTTTTGCGACGAAGCGCGTGCCGACGTGGTCGCCTTCATCAAGGGCTTCGATACCCCCGTCTGCCGGCACTCGCCCCTGGGCTATCTCAGTCCACTCGACTTCGCGACATAGGTGCAGTTAGCCTAACCAGGTGTTCATCGAACCGGCAGCAGGCCAAATCGGTACTTTCTTGCCCAGGGTGCTGTGCGGCCTAACACGGTACAGGCCCTCTGTTCAGGGGGCATCACCAACCCGGGCAGCCGGGTTGGTGATGATGCTACCTTTTCGCGCAGGAGACACAGGACATCCGCCCTTCACCTCCGGTGTGGCGGATTGCCCTACCACCTCAGCCGCAGCGCGCCGAACACCTGGTGGACCGAGTAGCTCGCATTGCTATCCCCGGAGAACAGGGCATTCGAGTACTGCGCGGCATTCACCTGCGTGCCGTAGTCCTTGTAGTTCAGGCGCTCGAACGTGTAGCCGAACCAGAGCGAGGCGTTGGGCATGATCTGGTATTCAGCCCGCAGCGAGAGGCTGTTCAGCATCGACTTCACATCCGGGATCGGCGAGAGCTGCAGCGCCGCCGTGCCGGCGGGGACGAAGGAGTAGATGCCGCCATTGGCGATCGAGTAGGCATTGCGGCCAAGCGAGAAGGTGTAGTCGGCCGTCACCTTCAGATCGTCGCGCGCCTGCCAGTCGAGCGATGCACCGGCGGTATGGGTTTCGTCCATATTATGGCCGTTCCACACGCCGTTGCTGAGGCAGGGCGCGGGCCCGGTGTTCAGGGTCGTGCCGCCGCCGTTGCAGGCGGCGTTGGAGACGGCGCTGGCCTGGCTGAAGAACAGCATCTGGTAGGTGTAGTAGCCGTGCAACTGCACGTCATGGCTGATCCGGTAGGAGATGTCGGGGCCGATGTTGATGTTGTTGTTGTCGCGCAGGCCAAGCGCCGAATTCGGATAGTGGTCGAAAGCGGTGCGCCCGATCAGCGTGGTGGTCAGCTTCGGGGAGAGTTCGAGGTCCAGCGTGCCCTTGAACTCATCGCGCACCCGCGAGGCTTGATAGTAATTCACGAAACGGAAGAACTCGTTCTCGTTCACCCCGAGGCCGTTCACCCAGGGATTGTTGCGGCTGTAGTTGCTGGCCAGCCGGTCTTCATGCGTATAGCCCAGGCTGCCGAATACGCCTTCTGTGAGCGTGCTGCGCACTTTGGCATTGAT
This sequence comes from uncultured Rhodospirillales bacterium, assembly GCA_903865895.1. GTDB lineage: Bacteria > Pseudomonadota > Alphaproteobacteria > Acetobacterales > Acetobacteraceae > CAIYPH01. Next base: position 31,121 of record CAIPLM010000239.1, read on the forward strand.
GGTGTTCTGGGTGATGAGGTTGGTATCGGCGTAGTTGCGTTGGGTCGTCTCATAGGCATAGCCGAGCATCAGCTTGGTCTGGGGGGTTACCCGGTAGCCGCCTTGCAGTTCGAATGACTGGTGCTGGTAGTTCAGCGGCATGTTGTAGGGCGTGATCGGCGCAGCCGCGAAGGCATCCTGATAGTACTGCTTGTAGGCATTCCGCGGCGTCAGGTTGCGGCGATCGTCCAGCGTATAGGCGAGCCGCACATCGGCCCCGGCGAAGGGCTGTGAGGTGACGGCACCGTTGAGGTGCACCGTCTGGATCGACCCGTCGAGGTTGCTGGAAGGCGCTGGCAGACTGGCGAAGTTGGCATTCCCCGTGCCGGCCACGTAGGGCGAATTCTGCATCATCAGGCCGTACTGCAGGTTGAGGTTCACCCGCGTGGTCGGCGTGACGTTCATGGCGAACTGGCTCTTCAACTGATGAGCCGAGTTCGACGGCGGTAGGGAGTAGATCGACACGATATTGGGCGAGCCCGCGGCCGCCGTCGCCGCGCTACCGGTGGCGCCCGTGCCGGCGGAGAACTGGAACGGGTTGGCCAGGTTCAGCGAGGCGACATTGTCGCGGAAGTTGTGGAAGGTGTAGCCGAACATCAGTTGCATCCCGCGACCATTATATTGCGCGGAGATGTCGTAGCGGTCGGTGTCGTAGTCGATCGGTTCGGCGAAATAGGCCAGCGCGCTCGACGTGATATTGCCATTCCCCGCAATCGGGCTCGGCGCGCCAAGAATGGCCAGCGAGTTCTCCTTGAAGCCCTCCCGATGCTCATGCCGCAGGCCGGTCTGCACCAGCCAGTCGCCATATTGCACCTTGCCGGTCGCCGTCATCGCCTCGCGCCGTGAGTAGATGTCCTCCACCTGGAGCAGCGGCGCGACGGTGGTGGCGTTTTTCACGCTGCCGGGCGCAACGCCGGCCACCAGGGCGCCGGATTTCCCCCAGATGCTGTGAAAGGAGTTGGACTGGAAGTCGGTCATGCCGTTGTAGGTGAAGTTCAACCCCCACCGGCCCTGCTGACCGAACTTGAGCGAGGCGGACCTGGTATCCTGCCCGAGGTCATAGGCCTCAGCGTCAAAATAGAAGGTTTCGCCGGAGTCCCAGGCGTCGCCGCCGCGGAAGCGGAAGGCGCCGAGGGCCATCATGCCCCGGTCAACCATCCCGTTCAGCCGCCCGTAGCGGACGCCGACATTGCTTTGCCAGCCGCCGCCGATCACCACTTCCCCCTGGTAGGGCGCCACCGGTGGCGCGATTGGCGTCAGCGGCAGGGTGGTGATCTGGTTGTGCGACGTCGGCGGGGCCGCCGGCGTGGTGGGGGCGTTGGCGAGGTCGAAGTCATCGTCGTCAGCCAGTGCCGCGAAGGGCACCAGGCAGGCGGCGATGGCCGCGGCGAACCTCAGGGAGCGTGTGCGTTCCATTGTCGTTTCTCCCCTCCGTCAGCGTGTGAACCACATGCCGGCGGGGCTGTTGGAGCCGTGAATTTGCGAGTGGCAGTTGACGCAGCCGCGGGCGAAGGCACGGAAGTTGGTGCTGATCGCGCCGTTGAAGCCGGTCTTCCCAGGCAATTGCTGGCCGCTCTGCGGGTTGGCCTGGTGGCCGGAGTTGGAGTGGCACTCCTGGCAGAGATAGGGCGAGCGCTGCGCGAGCAGGCGCGGCTGGTTGGAGCCGTGCGGCGTGTGGCAGTTCATGCAGTTCTCACGCACCGGCTGGTGTTCCCAGGCGAGCGGGCCGCGCTTCTCGGCATGGCAGTTGTAGCAGGTCTCGTTGACCGTCAGTTCCTTCAGCAGCTTCGGCCCGGCCGAGCCATGCGGGTTGTGGCAATCCGAGCAGGCAACCTTGCCTTCGCGGATTGGGTGGTGGGAGAAGCGGAACACTTGCGAGCGCTGCTCGGCATGGCAGGTGAAGCACTTCTCGGCTTGCGAGAGTTTCACCAGCACGGGGTCTTTGCGGACATGCACGGTGTGGCAGTTGTTGCAGGCGGCGTCGTTGTTGGCGTGCTGGCTGCCCTGCCAGTTCATCCGCGCACCGGACTGGTGGCAGGAGAGGCAGACCTCATTGCGCGCCGCGGGCGGCGAGGCGTTCGGCCCCTTGAACAGCACGGAGGGCTTGTTCGACCGTGCTGCCACGTGATCGCCGCTGGCGCCGTGGCAGGACTCGCAGCCCATCTGCCCGAAGGGCGAATGGGCATCGCCCTTCGTGGCGTGCGGCGTCTGCAGGATCGGGTTCACCTTGGCGTCGTCATGACACTTCAGGCAGGTGGCGGGCCCGCCGGTGGCGAAGGTCGCCGGCTGGGCTGGGGTCGGCTGCTGCGCGTTTGCGCCACCCGCGGAGAATGCGAGGAGCAGTGCGCCGAGCACCCCGGTGATTGTGAGTTTCCTCATGATCCGAGCATCCTTTGGCGACAGGAGGTCATTTTTTCACCGCGACGAAATCAGCGGCACCCGAGCCGATCGCGAGCGTCCGCTCGAAGGAGACGTAGTGGAAGCGCTTGGCGGTGTGGCCGGAATGGATCGCGATCGCGACCTGGTAGAGGCCGCCCTGCTGGAAATCGATCGGGCCGCCGCCGGCCATCTTGCCGCTCAGCGTGACCGACCAGTTGCCGGCCGAGCCGCTTGCCTCGGCGCTCGCGCGGGACGGCGCGGTTTCCTGCCGCTTGTCGAACACGGTGCCGGAGACCGCGCTGGCGGGCGCGCCCGGGTTCAGCTTGGCCTGCCAATATTCCAGCACGTAGCCGTCGGCCTTCAGCTTGGCGAGATCGGCGTCCGGCTTCAGCGCGTCGCCGCCGCCCTGGCGGGTCAGCTTGGCGTGGGTGCGCGGCAGATACTTGGTGCGGTTGGCGCCGGCGGCGCTGGGCATGGAGGCCGCATCGTCGTGGCAGGCGGCCCAGCACCCGGTCCGGGTCGCCTCGGAGGCAGCCTTCGGGATGAACATCACCGTCACCTTGGTGGCGGTCGCGGGGTCCTGCTTGGCGTCGGGCTGGGTGCCCTCCTTGAACTCGATATGGACGAGGAGGTTGGTGCCGTCATTGGCGAACTTCACGGTAGCGGGAATGGAGCCCGGCTTGCCCGCAATCGGCGTCGGCTCGATCGATGGCTTCTCGCCGGTCTTGAAGACGCGCTTCTGCCCGGTGACGATTTGCGGACCCATGTCCTTCTCTTCACCGATATGGCAGGTGTCGCAGTTCTTGCCCTCGGTGCGGAACGACTTGGCGCCCGACATCTCACTCTCGGTCAGCGCCCATTCGTAGGAGGACTGGCCGGGGTAGAAGAGCACGATGTCCTTGCCGGGCACCGAACCCCAGTCCACCGCCGCGCGGGCCGGCGGCGCCGAAAGGGCGAGGGCCCCGAGGCCGGCAGCGGCCACGAACCCGAATGCTGAGCGTTTCATCATGATCTCGGCTCCCTTTCAATCGACATCGAAATTGTCGCTGTCCTTCGCGGGCTTCTCGCTCGGCGGCAGCTTGTGGGTGATGCCCTTGTGGCATTCGACGCAGTTCTGATCTTTCTTCGCGCCATCGGTGTGCGAGACACGGGCGCTCGGCTTCTGCTCGTCGAGCAGCATTCCGCTGTACTGGTGGCAGTGCTTGCACTCGCGGGCATTGGTGGCGGCGAACTTGGCCCAGACGTGCTTGGCGAGTTCGGGGCGCTCGCGCTCAAGCGCCTCACCGGTGTTGATGCCGCGGAACAGGAAGGCGTAGATCTCGGTGATGGTCGAGACCTTGGCGACGAACTCGTCGATCAAGTCGTACTGCGGCACATGGCAGTCTGGGCAGCCGACGCGCACGCCGTGCCTGTTGCTGTAGTGGACCGACTTCTTGTACTCTTCGTACACCGTGTCCCGCATGATGTGGCAGGTGATGCAGAACTCGGTGTGGTTGGTGTGCTCGATGATTTTGACCCACGAACCCATCGCCACCAGGCCCGCGACCCCGCCGATTGCCAGAAGTGTCAATGACTTCCAGTATTTACCGGCGCACGCGAACAGCCGCCGAATGAGTCCCGGCTGTTTCCCCGCCGGCATCGCTGCCTGGTCGCTCATGGCTGAATTCCATCACTAGCTCTTGGAGTGCTGGGTCCGCTGCACGTGCGCACCGGGCCATTCCTCCTGAAAAACGCGAATCTTTGATGGCTCAGTCTCCGCCCCGGCCTTACCGATAGGTAGAGCCAGCATTACGGAAAGTTTATCAGACCAGAATCTGGACCGGTGCGGTCCGCTCTCTCGGGTGCCCGTGGGCGGTGTCAGTCAGCGGCCACTCGGTCGTCTTGCCCGACCGCGGCGGCGTGGAATCGGGCGAAATTAGCGACGGCGGTGCCCGCTTCCTCTTCGGGCAGGCGGGCGAAGCCGAGCAGCAGCATCTTCGGCACCCGGGCTGCCAGTTCGGCTGCGATTGGCACGGGAAGTACGCAGGCAGGGATGCCGCAGTGCCGCGCCAATGTCGCCAGCCGCTCGGCACCGGCGAAGGTGGCGGGCGGGCGCCACGCCAAAGTCAGGCCGGCCGCCGCGCCGATCACCTGCCCACCCGGGAAGTTCGCCTGGAGCGCCGAGGCCAGCGCCTCGCGCCGTGCGCCGTAGATGCGGCGGATCCGCAGCAGATGCCTTGTATAGGCATCGCTCTCGATGAACTCATTGAGGACGCCGAGCCAGATACCCCCCGCCTCACCCTGCCCCGTTGCCCGCGCCGCCTCCGCCCGCTCGGCGAGGGAGGGGGGGACGACCAGGTAGCCGGTTGAGAGCCACGGCCGCAGAATTCCGCCGAAATCGCCGACATAGCAGACCCGCCCAGCCCGGTCCTCCGCCATCAAGGCGGGGCGGTGGTGGTGATCGTAGCGTAGGTCCCCCACGCGATCGATCTCGACGACATGCGCGGCCATGGCAGTGGCCCAGGCAAGAACCTCCTGCCGCCGCTCCGGCGCCAGCGTCGCACCGAGCGGATAGTGCCAGCCCGGCATCACCTGGAGCAGCGCCGTTGGCGTGCGCGGCAG
>CAIPLM010000240.1 GCA_903865895.1 uncultured Rhodospirillales bacterium
ATGAGTAGTGGGGCGATGAGCACCAGCTTCGGCGGCCACACCACCGCGCTGCGCCTGTTCCGCGCCCGTGCTGCCGCCTGGGGGAAGCTGCCCGCGCTGCGGCACAAGGAATTCGGCATCTGGCAGACCGTCACCTGGGCGGGCTACGAGGCCGCGGTGCGCGGCGTGGCGCGCAGCCTGCATGCGCTGGGTGCGCGGCCCGGCGAGGTTTCGGCGGTGCTGTCGCTGAACCGGCCGGAATGGCTTTATGCCGATCTCGGCGCCCAGCATCTCGGCATGATCGGTGCCGGCATCTACCCGACATCCTCGCCCGAGCAAGTGCTGCACGTGCTGGCCGACAGCGGCGCCACCATCGTCTTCGTCGAGGATGCTGAGCAGCTCGACAAGGTGCTGCGGGTGCGGGCCGATTGCCCCCGCCTGCGCCACATCGTGGTGTTCGACATGACCGGGCTGCGCGGGCTCGACGATGCGATGGTGCTGTCCTTCGCGGACTTCCTCGCTTTGGGCGAAGCCGTGCCGGACGCCGCGATCGACGCGCCGCTGGAGGCCGCCGCCGGAGCCGACATCGCGATGCTGATCTACACCTCCGGCACCACTGGCGCCTCCAAGGGCGCGATGATCAGCCACGCCAACATCATGTTCCAGATCGCCACCGCGGCGGCACAAACCCCGCTGCAGCTGGGCGACCACACCGTCTCCTTCCTGCCGCTGTGCCACGTCGCCGAGCGGATGGGCACGGTGTTCAACCCGCTCGCACACGGGCCGATCGTGCATTTCCCGGAAAGTGCGGCGACACTCTACAACGACCTGCCGGAGATCGCGCCGCATCTGCTGTTCGCCCCGCCACGCTTCTGGGAGAAGCTGCATGCGCGGGTGACGCTGTTCATGCCGGACGCCATCGCCCCGGCCCGCCTCCTCTACGCGCTCGCCCTGCGCCACCCCGGCAGGCTGCTCGACTGGCTGGTGCTGCGCAACCTGCGCACGAGCCTCGGCCTCGGGTCACTGCGCCACGCCGTCACCGGCGCCGCCCCGGTCTCGCCGGACATGCTGGCCTGGTTCCGCACCCTCGGCGTCAACCTCGTCGAGGCCTACGGGCTCACCGAGACCGTCGGTTTCTGCACCGCCACCCCCAAGGGCGACGCCCGGCCCGGCCGCGCCGGGCTGCCGGTCGCTGGCACCGAGGTGCGCCTGGGCGCGGAGGACGAGATCCTGGTGCGCGGCCCCAGCGTGTTTGCGGGCTACTGGGGCAACCCGGCGGCCACCGCGGCGGCGATCGGCGCCGATGGCTGGCTGCACACCGGCGATTGCGGCAGCTTTGATGCCGACGGGCATCTCGCCATCCGCGACCGCATCAAGGACATCATCATCACCTCCGGCGGCAAGAACATCTCACCCAGCCAGATCGAGAACACCCTGAAATTCAGCCCCTATATCTCGGATGCCGTGGTGGTCGGCGAGGGGCGCAACTACCTCTGCTGCCTCGTGCTGCCCGATCCCGAGACCACCGCCCAGTTCGCGCAGGATCAGCAACTCACCTACACCGATCAGAGCAGCCTGATGCGCCTGCCCGAGGTGGTGGCGCTGATCGGCCGGGAGATCGAGCAGGCCAACCGCAGCTTCGCCCGTGTCGAGCAGATCAAGGATTTCCGCCTCATCGAGGAAATCCTGACGCCCGACGACGAAGAGGTCACCCCCACGTTGAAACTGAAGCGCCGGCTGGTGAGCCGCCGCTATGCTGCCTTGATCAATGCCATGTACGGCGGAGCCAACCCCGTATCAACCTGACCCTGGAGGACCCCCATGCGCCCGAACCGCCTCACCCTGAACCGCCGCACCCTCATCGCCGCCGCCCTCGCCGCCCCCGCCATCGCCCGCCGCGCCCATGCCGCCGGGGTGAGCGACGGGGAGATCCTGCTCGGCACCCATCTCGACCTCACCGGCCCGGTCGCCGCCGGCATGCCCTCCATCCGTTTCGGCACCCAGATGCGCATCGACGAGGCCAACGAGGCCGGCGGCGTCAATGGCCGCAAGCTGCGCCTCATCGTCGAGGACAACGGCAGCCAGCCGCAAATGGCGGTGCGCGCCACCGACAAGCTGATCCGCAGCGACGAGGTGTTCGCCATCGTCAACCCCTTCGGCTCCGGCACCAATGCCGCGGTGGTGAAGCGCGCCGTCGATGCCGGGGTGATCTACTTCGCGCCCTGGGCCGCCTCGGCGATCATCCGCAAGATCGGCGGCAACAGCAAATACCTCTTCACCACGGTGCCCAACTACGACACCACCATGGCCACCGGCGCCGGCTGGATGATCGACACTCACAAGCCGCAGAAAATCGGCTTCATCATGCAGGAAGGCCCGCTCGGTGACTTGGTGAAGCAGGGCGCGATGGCCGCGCTCACCGCACGCGGTATGAAGCCGGTCGCCGAGGCGTCCTACAAGGCCGGGGATATCGACTTCTCGAGCCAGGTCGCCCGCATGCAGGCCGCCGGCACTGACCTCATCATCATCGCCACCATCACCCGCGAGACCATCGGCATCATGGCCGAGGTGAAGAAACTCGGCATGGCCACCAAGGTGCTGACCGCGAGCCCGGGCCGCACCGGCATCGTCGCCGATCTCGGCAAGCAGGCGGTGGAGGGGCTCTACGGCGTCGGCGCATGGAACGCCTACGCCACCGGCAAGGAGCCGGCGGAGGTGAAGGCCTGGCAGGAGAAGCTCACCAAGCGCCACGGCATCACCGCCGACGAAAACGCCATCCTCGCCTACGCCTACGCGGATTGGCTGATCCGCGGTGGCCTGCAACCGGTCGGCCGCGAGGTGACCAATGACCGCGTCGCAGCGGCACTGGCCGCTTCCACCTCGGAGCACTTCATCTTCTACGGCGCCAAGCGCTTCGTGGATGGGCATATCGACCCGGAGGACGTGCAGATCGATCAGATCGCCGGCGGCGGCTGGACGGCGGTCAGCCCGCGCGTGGTGCCGCGCAAGGCGTGACGAGACGAAAAATCTGGTCTACAGGAGGGCGGTCGGCGCCGGGTTAGCACAGCGGTAGTGCAGCGGTTTTGTAAACCGAAGGTCGGGGGTTCAATCCCCTCACCCGGCACCACCCCTCCCTCCACGGCCCTTGCGGGGCGGCGCCCTGGCTGCAACCATCGCGGGGAAGCCAGGGGATGCCGATATGCCACACTCACCGCCCGCCGACCTGATCGCCGCCGTCGATTCCGCGGCGCTGATGCGCCACGTCACCGAGTTCGCCAAGCGCATCAAGCTATCCGGCACCGCGGAGGAGTTGGCCTCATTCCGCTATCTCCAGGCCGAACTTGACGGGCTGGGCTATGCGACGAAGCTCATCCTGCATGATGCCTATATCAGCCTGCCGCTCACGGCCAAGCTGGAGATGGCCGGCATCGTGCCGCATTGCATCACCCATTCCTTCTCCCGCCCCTCCCCCACCGCCGGGCTGACCGCCGAGGTGATCTATCTCGGCGCCGGCTCTCCCGAGGATTTCGCGGCGCAGGATGTGAAGGGCCGCATCCTGCTGCTCGATGGCATCGCCACCCCCGCCGTCAGCCTGCGCGCCAGCCAGGCCGGGGCCGCCGGGCAGATCCATATCGGGCCGCATGAGGACCCGCACGAAATGTGCATCTCCGCGGTCTGGGGCAACCCGACGCCCGAGACCGTCGCCAACCTGCCCGAAACCGTGGTGGTCTCCGTCGGCAAGACCGACGGCGCGCGGCTGAAGGCGGCGCTGTCCGGCAATGCTCCGGTGGCTGCCACGCTGCATGCCGCGGTCGATACCGGCTGGCGCAAGACGCCAATCCTGGAGGCCGAATTGTTCCCCGAGGGCGCGCCCGCCGAGGCGCCCTTCGTGATGTTCTCCGGCCATCACGACACCTGGTATTACGGCGTGATG
>CAIPLM010000241.1 GCA_903865895.1 uncultured Rhodospirillales bacterium
CATCACCAGCAGCGAGAGGTTCTGCAGCACCGCAATTACCAGCGCGAGCAGGAAGGCGCCCGAGATACTGCCCACCCCGCCGGCGATCACCGCGATCGTCGCCGTCAGCAGCATCGGCACCCCGCCAAAGGGCTGCAACCCGAGATCGAGCGGCACCAGCACCCCGGGAATACTCACCATCGCGCTGCCGATCGCCATGACAGCGATATGCACGCGCCGCGGCTCCAGCCGGGTGATTTCGGCGAGGAAGGGGTTGGACGCCACCGCGCGGATGCGCTTGCCGAGCAGGGTGCGGTGGGCGAACCACATGGCGCCGAGATAGGAGACCACCCCGCAACACACTGTCAGCATCTGCGTGTTGGTGAGCAGCGCGCCGCCGATGGAGGTCGTGCGGTTGGCCCAGGGCAAGCCGAATTGCAGCACGTTGGAGGTATAGGCGCCGGCGATCGCGTTCTGCATCACCGCGGCAAGACCGAGCGAGGCGATCAGCACCACCAGATGCGTCGCCCCCCGCCGATCCAGCCGCTCATAGAGCAGTTTCTGGATCGCCGCCCCCACCAGCCCACAGGCCAGCACCGCGGCCAGCAACGCCACAAATTCCGGCGCGCCCCGCTTCATCATGCTCCAGGCGAGATAGCCGCCTAGGCTGTACACGGCGGCATGGGCGACGTGGAAAAACCGTGTGGTGGCGAAAATCAGCGAGAAGCTGATTGCCACCATGCCGAGCGCACAGCCCCAGACGAGGCCGTTGATCAGCAGGTTGAGCCAAAGCATGCGCGCGGCGACCCGGCAGCTACTTCGGCGGGATCACCTTGATGGTGGTATCCGCCTTGGCCGTGATGCGGTTCATGTTGATCTGCGTCGCCGCCGTGTTGGTGTTGAACACCGTGGTGGTCAGGCCCTTGAAGGTCTTGATCTCGAACAGCGCGCCGCGCAGCGCCTCGCCGGTCACCGGCTTGCCCTCCTTCACCAGCTTCTCGATGCAGGCGAGCACCACGGTGGCCGCGTTGAAGTACTGCTTGGGGAAGAAATCGAACTCGGTGCCGTATTTGGTCTTGAAGGCGGCGGCCATGCCCTCGGGCGCGTTGATCAGCACTTGGGTATGGGTGAAGCCCTCGGCATTGGGGTTGGCGATCAGCTCGGGATCGGAGAAGAACGTATTACCGGCGACCATGAATTTCGCATCGATCTGGCGGATCTGGTCGGCCAGCTGCGGCGTGCCGGAGGTGATCACCACGAACAGCACCTCAGGCTGTGCGGCGGCCAGCTTCAGCAACGCCGGGCGGTAATTGGTATCACCGAACTGCACCGGCTCTTGCGCCAGAATTTTGCCGCCCGCCTTCTCATAGCTGGCGAGGAAATCGTCCCGCCCGGCGATGCCGGCCGCGTTGTTCTCAAACAGGATCGCCGCCGTCTTCTTGCCGGCATCGGCGAAGAGGTAGTTGGCCAGCACCTCAAGCTCGCCGGCCAGCACCGGGATGGTGTTGATGAGATAGGGCGAGGCCTTGTCGAGCGCATCGGCCTGGGCACCGCCATTCACCAGCATGGTCTTCTTGCGCGTCGCGAGCGGCGCCATGGCGAGGGAGGGGCCGGAATAGCCGGTGAACACCACCGGCACCTTCTGCAAATCCACCAGCTTGTTGAACAGCAGCACGGATTGATCGGGCTTGGCCTGGTTGTCCTCGAAGATCACCTCGATCTGATGCCCGCCGATGCCGCCCTTGGCGTTCACCTCATCG
>CAIPLM010000242.1 GCA_903865895.1 uncultured Rhodospirillales bacterium
ACCAGCTCTACTTCCAGCCCCCCGGAGTCGCCGAGGCCGAACTCGAAGCCGATCCCCGCCACAGCCTGCGCACCATCCTGCTCTCCGGCTTCGGCGATGACGCCGCCCCCGACGCCATCGCCATGGTGCCGCGCGATGGCGGCATCCTCACCCGGATGCACCCGCCGGCCGAACTGCCGGCATGGCTCACCGAAGCCGATCTCGACTACTTCGCCGCCGAATTCGCCCGAAGTGGCTTCCGCGGCGGGCTCAACTGGTACCGCAACATCGACCGCAACTGGGAACTCTCCGCCCCCTTCGCCGGCGCGCTGGTGCAGGTGCCCGCCCTGTTCATGGCCGGTGACCGCGATCTCGTGGTGCGCTTCCCCGGCATGGACAAACTGATCCCCAATCTCCACCGCTTCATCCCGCAGTTGCGCGGCACGGTTATGCTGCCGGGCTGCAGCCACTGGACGCAGCAGGAGCGCGCCGCCGAGGTGAACGCCGCGCTGCTCGGCTTCCTGAAGGACCTGCCGGCGTGACCGCCGCGCCCGAACACCGCCGCGACCGCGTCAGCATGAGCGCGCTGCTCGGCGTGCTCGGCATCGTCTACGGCGATATCGGCACCAGCCCGCTCTACGCCATCAAGGCGAGCCTTGAGCATTTCAAGGAGGGCGGGCTCGAGCGGGCGGACGTGCTGGGCGTGCTGTCGCTGATTTTCTGGTCCCTCATCGTCATCGTCACCATCAAATACATCCTGCTGGTGATGCGCGCCGATAACCGCGGCGAAGGCGGCATTCTCGCGCTGATGACGCTGGCGCAGCGCGAGACGAAGAGCGTGCGCGGCCGCGCGGCGGTATCCATCGTCGGCATATGCGGCTGCTGCCTGTTCTTCGGCGACGGCACCATCACCCCCGCCATCTCCGTGCTGTCGGCGATCGAGGGGCTGGAAATCGCGGCCCCCGCCTTCAAGGAATACGTGCTGCCGCTGTCCCTCGTGGTGATCATCGGCCTGTTCCTCGTGCAGTCCCGCGGCACGGCGAGCATCGGGGCGCTGTTCGGCCCGGTGATGACTTTGTGGTTCGCCGCCATCGGCACGCTTGGGCTGATCGAGATCATCCACCACCCCTCCGTGCTGCTGGCCATCCTGCCGACCTACGGCTTCCAAGTGCTGATGCATCACGGCTTCCTCGCCTTCCTCGTGCTCGGCTCGGTGGTGCTCTGCGTCACCGGGGCGGAAGCGCTCTATGCCGATATGGGGCATTTCGGCCGCCAGCCCATCCGCATGGCCTGGCTGTATTTTGTGCTGCCGTGCCTGTTGCTGAACTATTTCGGCCAGGGCGCCCTGGTGCTGTCCGACCCGGCGACGCTCTCCAACCCGTTCTTTCTGCTCGGGCCGGACTGGCTGCGCCTGCCGATGGTGCTGCTCGCCACCGCCGCCACCGTGATCGCCAGCCAGGCGATGATCTCGGGCGCCTATTCCATGGCCCGGCAATGCACCCAGATGGGCTTCCTGCCGCGGCTCACCGTGCTGCACACCTCGGCCAGCGAGGAGGGCCAGATCTACCTGCCGCAGGTCAACGCTGCCCTGCTGGTGGGCGTGCTGATCCTCGTCTTCGCCTTCCGCACCTCGGACAGCCTGGCCTCGGCCTACGGCATCGCGGTGACCGGCACCTTCACCTGCACCTCCATCCTCGGCATGCTCGTCTTCCGCCGCCGCTACGACTGGACGCGCATCGCCGCCTTCGGCGCCTTCGGCTTCTTCTTCGTAATCGATTTCACCTATTTCTCCTCCAACGGGCTGAAAATCCCGGAGGGCGGCTGGGTGCCGCTCGCCTTCGGATTGTCGCTGCTGACGGTCATGCTGACCTGGAAGCGCGGCCGCACCTTGCTGCTCGATCGCTGGCAGACCGACTCCATGCCGCTCTCCTCCTTCCTCGCCCGCCTGCCGCAATCGCGCACCCATCGGGTGCAGGGCCTGGCGGTGTTCATGACCGGCGATCAGGACCGCGTTCCCGGCGCCCTGCTGCACAATCTCAAGCACAACAAGGTGCTGCATGAGCGGGTGCTGTTCGTCACCGTGCAGAACGTCGATGTGCCCGAGGTGCGGGCGGAGGAGCGGGCGGAGGTGACGGAATTGGCGCCCGGCATCCACAGGGTCATCATCCGCTACGGCTTCATGGAGAGCCCCCACGTGCCGCGCGAACTGGCCGGCCTGCAGGCGCAGGGGCTGACGGTGGACCCGATGCAAGCCAGCTACTTCCTCGGCCGCGAAACCCTGGTCGCCGCCAAAGCCTCGAAGCTACCGAAATGGCGGATGGGGCTGTTTCTCTACATGTCCCGCAACTCGGTCTCGGCCACCGAGTTCTTCCGCATCCCGTCCGACCGGGTGGTCGAACTGGGCGTGCGGATCGCAATCTGAGGCCCTGGATCAGCCGAAGAAGGTCTCTTCCAGCGTAATGCCGGAATAGAAGGTCATCGCGCCGGGCAGGTTGGCAAAACCCTGCACGTCCTTGGTCATTGCGTAGCCCTGGGCGCGCCAGGCGAGGCCAACCAGGAAGCACTCGTCGAGCGACTGCTTGGTGAGGTCGGCATAGATGGCCTTGCGCTTGGCGAAGTCGAACTCGGCGCGGCCCTTCTCGAACAGCGCATGGGTCTCGGGGGTGGGGATGTTCACGCTCCGGGCGTTGTTGGGCGGCAAGCCGCCATCCAGCACGGTCGCCGCGCCGTCGAAGTCGTTGTTATCGGTCGTGGTGCCCTGCACGCAGAACTCATACTGGCCGCGATTGCCGAGGTTCACCCGGGTCGCCCAGTCCGGCAGGTTCAGGGTGACGTTGATGCCGACGCTGGCGAGGTTCTGCTGCACCACCTCGGCGGTGGATTTGTGCATGCCGTACTGCGCGGTGGAGAGCAGGGTGCAGGCGAAGCCATTGGCCACGCCCGCTTCCTTCAGCAGGAACTTGGCGCGGTCCGGATCGTAGGACCAGTGCTTGGCCGAAGCGGCGTCGTAGAACGGCGTGCCCTGGGC
>CAIPLM010000243.1 GCA_903865895.1 uncultured Rhodospirillales bacterium
CAAAAAACTTTTCTCCGTTTGGCCCCGGAGTCTTCCGGGGAAGCCGTGAACCAAACGGATAAAAAGTTTTTGCTTCTTTTTCCAAAAAGCAGCCCTTCCTCCCCATGAGCTACTCCACCGAACTCACCCGCGCCGGCGCCGGCGCCGACAGCGCCTGGGCCAAAGCGCGCTACTACGCGCGGCAATACCCGCTCGGCGCGGTCGGCGCGCTGATCATGATCGTCTTCGTCCTCACCGCCATCTTCGCCGACGCGGTGACCGGGTTCAGCCCCTTCAGCACCAACCCCACCCATTCGCTGGCCCGGCCGGGCACCGCGCATTGGATGGGGGCGGACGTGATGGGCCGCGACATCTTCAGCCGCATCGTCCACGGCGCCCGCATTTCACTCGCCGTCGGCATCGGCTCCACTTTGCTCGGCGGCATCTTTGGCGTCAGCATCGGTATCGCCTCGGGCTATATTGGCGGCTGGTTCGATCTCATCGTCCAGCGCGTCACCGACATCATGCAGGCCCTCCCGCTGCTGGTGCTGGCCCTCGTGATGTCCGCCGCCCTCGGCCCCTCGCTGCAGAACACCATCATCTCCATCTCCATCCCGCTGATCCCCTACGTCGCCCGCGTCATCCGCGCCAACACCCTGGCCCTGCGCGAACAGGCCTATATCGAGGCCGGCCACGCCATCGGCCTCGATGACTGGCGCATCGCCGTTCGCCACATCCTGCCCAACACCCTGGCGCCGCTGATCGTGATCTCCACCGCCCAGCTCGGCTCCACCATCCTCACCGAGGCCTCGCTCTCCTTCCTCGGCCTCGGCGTGCCGGAGCCGCATCCCTCATGGGGGCGCATGCTCTCGGAATCCGCCGCCGAATACATGCGCACCGCGCCCTGGCTGGTGATCTTCCCCGGCCTCGCCATCAGCCTCGCCGTCTTCGGCACCAACATGCTCGGCGATGCGCTGCGCGACATTCTCGACCCGAGGCAGCGCGGATGAGCGACACCATCCTGGAGGTCGCCCCAATTCTTGAAGTCCACGGCCTCAGCACCGTCTTCTTCACCCGCAACGGCCTGGTCCGCGCCGTCGATGGCCTCAGCTTCACCCTCGCCCGCGGCGAGGTGCTGGCGATCGTCGGCGAATCCGGCTGCGGCAAATCCATCTCCGCCCTCTCCATCATGCGCCTCGTCCCCTCCCCCCCCGGCCGTATCGTCGCCGGCACCGTGAAGCTCGACGGGCGGGACCTCCTGGCGCTCGACGAAGCCGCGATGCGCGAGGTCCGTGGCAATCAGCTCTCGATGATTTTCCAGGAGCCGATGACCTCGCTCAACCCGGTGATGACCGTGGGTGACCAGATCGCCGAAACCCTTACCATCCACCAGAGCCTCACCGGCAAGGCCGCCCACGCCCGCGCCGTCGAGCTCCTCAAACTCGTGCGCATCCCCGACCCCATCGGGCGCGCCCGCGAATACCCGCACCAAATGTCCGGCGGCATGCGCCAGCGCGCCATGATCGCCATGGCCGTCGCCTGCAACCCCCGCGTCCTCATCGCCGACGAGCCCACCACGGCGCTTGATGTCACCATCCAGGCGCAAATCCTCGACCTGCTGCTGAAAATGCGCGAGGAAACCGGCACCGCCGTCATCCTCATCACCCATGATCTCGGCGTCGTCGCCGAAACCGCCCAGCGCGTGGTGGTGATGTATGCCGGCCGCAAAATCGAGGAGGCCGGGGTGGACGACCTCTTCGCTCGCCCGCTCCACCCCTACACCAAAGGCCTGCTCGCCTCCGTCCCCCGCCTCGCCAGCCTCGATCCCGGCGCCGCCCCCGTCGAGCGCCTGCAGGAAATCCCCGGCATCGTCCCCCCCCTCACCAACCTCCCCCCCGGCTGCGCCTTTGCCCCCCGCTGCGCCCATGCCGACGCGCAATGCACCGCTTCCTACCCGCCCTTCCTCCCCCGCCGCCCCGGCCATGCCGTCGCCTGCTGGCACGCCGACCGCCTCGCGGAACCCGCCGATGTCTGAGCCCCTCCTCGAAGTCACCGATCTCAAGAAGCATTACCCCATCCGATCAGGCCTGTTCCGCCGCGCCGCCGGCGCCGTCTACGCCGTCGATGGCGTCAGCTTCACCGTCGCCCCCGGCGAAACCCTCGGCCTCGTCGGCGAATCCGGCTGCGGCAAATCCACCGTCGCCCGCACCGTCCTCCGCCTGGTCGAACCCACCTCCGGCACCATCAAACTCGGGGGCAACGACATGACCCGGCTCGACCGCGCCGCCATGCGCCCCTTCCGCCAGCGCATGCAGATCATCTTTCAGGACCCTTTCTCCTCGCTCGACCCGCGGATGACCGCCGGCGACATCGTGCGCGAACCCGTCACCTTCCACGGCATCGCCAAGGGCCGCGCCGCCGATGACGTGGTGGCGAGCCTGTTCGAACAGGTCGGCCTTCGCCCCGGCCAGATGCGCCTCTACCCCCACCAATTCTCCGGCGGCCAGCGCCAGCGCATCTCCATCGCCCGGGCGCTGGCGCTCGACCCGCAAATCATCATCGGCGACGAACCCGTCTCGGCGCTCGACGTCTCGATCCAGGCCCAGGTCATCAACCTGCTGATGGACCTGCAAAAACAAAAGGGCCTCTCCTACCTCTTCATCGCGCATGACCTCGCCGTCGTCGAACACATCAGCCACCGCGTCGCCGTCATGTACCTCGGCCGCATCGTCGAAATGGCCGACAAAACCTCCCTCTACCGCACCCCCAAACACCCCTACACCGAAGCCCTGCTCTCCGCCGTCCCCGTCCCCAACCCCCAAATCAAACGCCGCCGCCAAATCCTCGACGGCGACGTCCCCAGCCCCATGAACCCACCCCCCGGCTGCCCCTTCCACACCCGCTGCCCCCACGCCGAGGCGCGCTGCCGGGTGGAAGTGCCGCTGCTGCGCGAAGTGGCGCCGGGGCATGTGGCGGCGTGTCATCGGAACGATTGAGGAAGGTCTTCTTTTTCTGAAGAAAAAGAAGCAAAAAGACTTTTATCCGTATTCTTCGCGTAGGGTCGGATCGCGCGCGACCGCTCCCAAGCCGCAGATTCAGCTATCAAAGAACATCAGGCACGCCAAAGCCCCCGCGCACAGCCCTCAAGCCATGCCGGTTCATCACGCAAATACGGTGAATCCACCCCCAGGCGGCCCCCGCCCGAACGCACCAAGCCACCGCAACCGGCACGCCAGCGCCACACTCAACGCCCGCGCATGCCGCACCGGCAACAACCGCCCATTCCGCCACGGCGCCGGCACCGCAACCCACTCCACGTATTCCTCATACCCGAAATCGATCGCGGCCTCCGCCTGCAACACCACCACCGTCATCCCCGGCCGCGCCACATCGCGCGCACGCTCCCCCGGCCGCTTGCGGGTCCACCCCAGCAAAACAGCCAGCAACGCCCACACCATCCCACCAATCAAGGCGGCAAGGCCGGTCGCAACATCCAGCGAAGGGGAACTCGGTCGGGTCATACGGTGTCGGTCACTCCTAGAGCGTTATCGGTTGAAGTTGACTCGTATGTGACTTGCGTGACGACGGGGCGGTCTGATTCAAGCTGAGGGC
>CAIPLM010000244.1 GCA_903865895.1 uncultured Rhodospirillales bacterium
CCAGCTCATGCATCTCCAGCGCCTTCATCAGCGAGGCGAAGTGCTTGTCGTTGCTGCACAAAATGGCGATGAACCCGTCCGCCGCCGGATACACATTGTACGGGCAAATGGACATGCCACCATGGCGATTGCCGGTACGCCCCATCGGCGGCCCGCCGGACTCGCTGAATAGCGCGCCGAGGTTAGAGGTGAGGGTGAAATAGGCGGCCTCGAGCATGGCGATCTCCACCATCTGGCCGAGCCCCGAGCGCTCCCGCTCGAACAGCGCCGTCATCACCGCGCCGTAAACATGGGTGCCGGCGATGAAGTCACACGCCGTCGAGCCCGATTTCACCGGCGGCCCATCCGGGAACCCGGTCACGCCCATGATGCCGCTCATCGCCTGGATCGAAAGATCCATCGCCGGATAATCGCGATAAGGCCCGTCAATGCCGTAGCCCGACGAGCAGGCGTAGATCAGGCGCGGATTGGCGGCCTGGAGTTCCTCGCAGCCGAGGCCGAGCCTGGCCATCACGCCCGGGGTGAAGTTCTCCACCAGCACATCCGCTGTCGCCGCCAGTTTCTTCACCGCCGCGACGCCCTCCGGCGTCTTTAAATCCAGCACCATGCTGCGCTTATTGCCGTTCAGCATGGCGAAAGGCAGCGGTGATCCGCCCGCCCGCTTGCGCAAATGCTCGCCGCCGGGCGGTTCGATCTTGATCACCTCGGCGCCGTTGCGCGCCATCAGATACGTCGCGTAGGGGCCGTTATAGACCTGGGTGAGGTCGATCACCTTGATGCCGGCCAGCGGCGGCGGGCGTCTGGCCCCGGCGGTTGCGGTGGTCACGTTTCCTGCACTCCTGTTCTTGAACGCGCGGACGGTGCGGCCCACCCCGAGGGGTGTCAAGACCGCCGCAATGCGCCACACTGGCCCCATGAGCGACATGACCCTCCGCCCCATCGGCCACCTCGCCACCCCCTGGAAGACCATCCGGGAGTGCCCGCGCAACGGCCGCCGGCCCAATCCGGCGCCCGCCTGCCAGGCGGTGCTGCTGCCGGAGTTCCATGACGGGCTGCTGCGGCTGGAGGGGTTCAGCCACGTCATCGTGCTCTACTGGCTTGGCCCGGCGGTGGCGCCCGAAATGCGCTTCACGCCGCCCTTCGCCGCTGAGCCGGCCGGGCTGTTCGCCACGCGGGGGCCGAAGCGGCCGAATCCGATCGGGCTTTCGGTCGCCGCCTTCGATGGGTTCGCCGCGCCGGGGGTGCTGAACCTGCGCTTTCTCGACTGCCTGGACGGCACGCCCCTGCTCGACATCAAGCCCTATCTGCGCACCACCGATTGCGAGCCGGACGCCACCATGGGCTGGCTCGCCCCCCACGCCACGCCCCGCTAAAGGACCACGCACATGTCAGATGTCATTGATTTCCCCGTCGGCGGCTATCGCTTCGTCAAGGGCGTCTTCCAATACTCCGCCGCCGTCGCCGCCCTACCCGGCTACCGCATCGAGCATGTCCGCTTCGGGAAGCCGGTCGCGCTGGCCGAAGGCTTCGCCCAGATCGCCGGCTTCCTCAAAGCACAGGGCCGCCCCCTCACCGCGCTCTGCGCCGCCGAACTCCGCTCCCCCGCGCCCTTCGACGACCAGGGATTCCTCGATTTCAACAAGCAGTACTCCGCCGTGCTGGGCCAATGGGGGCTGCTCAGCCTGGGCCACAACCCCGTCTCCCGCTCCAACGTCTGCCCGGACATCGCGCCCCCCGCCACGCCCTCCTTCTACGCCTTCAGCTACGCCACACCCGCCGCCGACGCCCCGCCCTCCTTCGTCAACGCCGGCAGCGGTGAATCCATCGAAGGCCGCCCCACCTACGCCGAAGGCACCGTCGCCTACCGCGATCTCAGCCCCGCCGGCATGCTCGCCAAAGCCCGCCATGTCCACACCATCATGGAAGACCGCATGACCCCGCTCGGCTTCGGCTGGGAAGACGTGACGGCAACCCAAATTTACACCATCCACGATATCCACCCCTTCCTCGCCGACGACCTCGTCCGCCGCGGTGCCGCCAACCACGGCGTCACCTGGCACTACTGCCGCCCCCCCATCATCGACCTCGAATACGAAGTCGACTGCCGCGGCGTGCACGTCGAGCGCGTGCTGGCGTAGGGAAGGCCAGGGGCGCTGCCCCTGGACCCCGCTGGGGGATGATCCCCCAGACCCCATCCGCTTAAGAGGGTGGAGAATAAGAGAGGGGGCCTACTCCGTGGTAACAACCA
>CAIPLM010000245.1 GCA_903865895.1 uncultured Rhodospirillales bacterium
GAGCTCCTCCTGCGCCTTGTTGGCGATGCGGAGCGAGGAGACCGGCCAGATCACCATTTTGTAGCCCATCTCCTCGAATTCCTTCGCGGTGAAGAAGGGGGTGCGGCCGAATTCGGTCATGTTGGCGAGCAGCGGGGCGTTCACCCGGCTAGCGAATTCGCGAAACATCTCGGCGGTGTTGAGCGCCTCGGGGAAAATCGCGTCGGCGCCGGCTTCGAGGTAGAGCTTGGCGCGGGCGACGGCGCCGTCCATCCCCTCGGAGGCGGCGGCATCGGTGCGGGCGATGATGTAGAGGTGGCGGCGGGCTTTGCGGGCGGCGGCGACTTTGGCGGCCATGTCGTGCGCGTCGGCCAGTTTCTTGTCGTTGAGGTGGCCGCATTTCTTGGGCAGCAACTGGTCCTCGATGTGCACGGCGCCAGCGCCGGCATCCTCGAAGCTGCGCACCATGTTCATCACGTTGAGCGCCTCGCCGTAGCCGGTGTCGCCATCGACGAGCACGGGCAGGCCGGAAGCGCGGGCGACCTGGCGGACGAAGAAGCACACCTCGTCGACGGTGATGATGCCGAGATCGGGCAGGCCCATCGAGGCGGTCATCGCCGCACCCGAGAGGTAGAGCGCATCGAAGCCGGCCGCCTTGGCCTGGAGTGCCGCCTGGCCATTATGGGTGCCGGGGATTTGCAGGATGCCCGGCGTCTCAACGGCGCGGCGGAAGCGATGGCCGGCGGGCTCGGAGGGGTTGCCGTCGGCGAGGAGGTAGGTCATCGGAGCACTCCGTCAGAGGAAGAACAGCAGGGTCAGCAGCACGAAGCCGGGCAGCAGCAATCCGCAGGCCATCGCCATGTAGCCGAAGAAGCCGGGCATGCGAACGCCCCGGTGGGCCGCGACGCCGCGCACCATCATGTTGGGCGCGTTGCCGATATAGGTGAGGGCACCGAAGCAGACCGCGCCGGCGGACATCGCCATCAGCGTGGGTGCCCATTCGCCGGTGAGGCGCACCGGGTCTCCGCCCGCGAGGCGGAAGAACAGGAAATAGGTGGGGGCGTTGTCGAGGAAGGCCGAGAGTATGCCGGCGAACCAGAAATAGACTGCGGGTATCGGCTGGCCGGCGGCGTTGGCGGTGAGGCGCAGCAGGGGCGCGAGCGGGCCAGCGGTTCCGGCCTCCAGCATATGCAGCACGGGGACGATGGTGACGAAGATGCCGGCGAACAGCTTCGCCACCTCCACCAGCGGCTCCCAGGTGAACATGTTGGCCTGGTGGATGGCGAGCGGCGTCTTACGGCCGGCGACGGCGGCGACGGCGAGGAACAGCATGGCGCCCGAAAACTGCTCGCCGGCGACGATGGCGAAGGGCATCTGCACCGGGCCGACCGGGAATTGGCTCTGCGCCACCACGGTCAGCACCACCAACCCAAGGAGGGCGATATTGCCGAGGCCGCGGACATGCAGGCGCCGGCGGGCGGCGGGGATCGGGTCTTTCGCGGCGGAGCGGCGGTCAAACCACCAGAACAAAGCGAGCAGCGGGAGGGTCAGCACCAGGCCGGGCAGGAGGAGCATCTTCAGCGGCCAGGAGAAGGGCACGCCCTGGAGCAGGCCGATATACAAGGGCGGGTTGCCGAGCGGGGTGGTGACGCCGCTGACGTTGCAGACCAGCACGATGAAGAACACCACGAGATGCACCTTGTCGCGGCGGTGGGCGTTGGCGCGCAGCAGGGGGTGGATCAGCACCATGGAGACGGCGACCGGGCCGAGGATGGCGCCGCAGATGGTGGCGATCACCATCAGCGCGACATTGCCGGAGGGGGTGCCCCAGGGCCCGCCTTCCAGGAGGATGCCGCCGCCGACCGAGTACATCGCCACCAGCAGGGCGACGAAGGGGAAGTAGTCGGCCAGCAGCGCCTGCCAGGCGCCGAGCAGTGCCACCCCGGCGCCTTCGGTGATGGACAATGGGATCAGCGAGGCGAGGGACCAGAAGATGGCGATCTTGCCCATGTGCCGCACCCAAAAACGCGGCGCGAACATCGGGAACAGCGCGATGGAGAGCAGCATCAGCAGGAAAGGCAGGCCCTCCGCCAGCGCCGGACCGCCATGGATGGGGGTTGGTTGCATGGCGTCTCCCCTATAAGTTACCCACCGCCCGCGCAATCGCTATTGGCGCGCAGTACGGAGCATTGACCGCATGGATATGACCGGCGAACGCCGCATCGCCGCCCCTCGCGCGCAAGTCTGGGCGGCGCTGAACGATATCGAGGTGCTGAAATCCGCCATTCCCGGCTGCGACAGCCTGGTGCGCGAGGGCGAGAACGTGCTGAAGGCCACCGCCTCGGTGAAGATCGGGCCGATCTCCGCCAAATTCGGCGGCAAGGTGAACCTGCTCGATCTCGACCCGCCGAATGGGTATCGCATCGAGGGCGAGGGCCAGGGCGGCGTGGCTGGGTTCGCCAAGGGAGGGGCGGTGGTGCGCCTCGCCGATGATGGCGCGGGCACGCTGCTGAGCTACACGGTGAAGGCGCAGGTGGGCGGCAAGATTGCCCAGCTTGGCGCGCGGCTGATCGATGCCACCGCCAAGCAGATGGCGGATGCGTTCTTCGACCGCTTCGGCGCCATGGTCGCGGTGCCGGAGCCGGTGGCCGAGGAGGCGCAAGCAGCCGGGGCCCCTGCCCGCCCCGTATTGCCACCGACCCCGTCGCCCGGCCTGCTCGATCTGTTGCCGCGTGAGCCCTTCGGCCTGCCGCTGATCGCATGGGCCGGGGGCGCGGTGTTTGCCGTGATGTTGCTGGGCATGCTGATAGGGATGATGAAGTGAGCCTCCCCGCATCGGTTGCCGAGACCGCCGCCCTGCTGGAAGCGGGCGGCTACATCGCCGACACGGCGCTGGCCACCACCGTGCATCTGGCGCTGGCGATGAGCCGCCCGTTGTTCCTCGAGGGGGAGCCGGGGACGGGGAAGACCGAGATCGCCAAAGTGCTCGCCGCCGGGCTGAGCCGCCGCCTGGTGCGGCTGCAATGCTATGATGGGCTCGACCTCGCGGCCGCCGCCTATGAGTGGGACCATGCGCGCCAGCTGATGGCGATCCGCATCGCCGAGGCGAGCGGGGCGGCCGATCGCACGGCGCTTTCCTCCGATATCTATGGCCGTGCCTTCCTCAAGGCTCGCCCGCTGCTCTCGGCGATCGACCCCGATCTGCCGCCGGCGGTGTTGCTGATCGACGAACTGGATCGCGCCGACGAGCCGTTCGAGGCGTTCCTTTTGGAGCTGCTGGCGGATTTCCAGCTGACGGTGCCGGAATACGGCACCATCCATGCTGCCACGCCGCCGGTGGTGGTGTTGACCTCCAATCGCACGCGCGAAGTGCATGACGCGATCCGCCGCCGCTGCCTGTATCACTGGGTGGACTATCCCTCCGCCGCCCGCGAACGGCAGATCCTTGCGCGCAAGGCCCCGAACGTGGCCGAGACGCTGTCGCGCCAGATCGTCGATTTCGTGCAACGCCTGCGCAAGGAGGATCTCTTCAAGCTGCCGGGGGTGGCCGAGACGATCGACTGGGCGAGCGCGCTGACCCATCTCGACCAGCACGAGCTGACCCCGGAATCGGTGGATGAGACGCTGGGGGTGCTGCTGAAATACCAGGACGACATCGCGAAGATCCGCGGCGCCGAGGCGGCGCGGCTGATGGCCAGCGCGTGAGCCTGCCCGCGCCCGCCATCGGCGCCGGCGTGCTCGCGACCAATATCCTGCACTTCGCCCGCCTGCTGCGCCGGGCCGGCCTGCCAGTCGGACCCGCGGACATGCTGGCGGCGAGCGAGGCGGCGACACGGATCGATCTCGGCAATCGCCAGCAAATGCGGGTCGCGCTGCGGGCGACGATGATCCATCGCCATGAGCACCAGGAGCTGTTCGACCAGGCCTTCGCCCAGTTCTGGCGCGATC
>CAIPLM010000246.1 GCA_903865895.1 uncultured Rhodospirillales bacterium
TCACTGCTGCGATGCATGGAACAAACTCGAAGCCCAACCGTGGCGCATCATGTCCATCGGACTGCGCGATTGGGCGCATGGGTTCTGATCAGTGAGCATTGGTATTACTTGCCGCGGATGTTGATCTTGAAATACTTGTCGGCGATGATCTTGTAGGTCCCGTCAGCATCGACTTCGGCGATCGCCTTGTTCAGCATCGCCTTCAGGTCCTCGTCCTCCTTGCGGAAGGCCGCGCCGACGCCGGGGCCAAAGATCTCCGGCACGCGCTTGATCTCGGCGACCACGCGGCAGCAGCCGGCACCGACCTTTTCGACAAACGTGGTACCGACGATGAGGTCCGTCACCGTGTAGTCGAGCCGCCCGGCCTTCAGGTCGTTCTGGGGCTCGTCTCCGCCGGGATACAGCTTGATTTCGGAGTCCTTGTAATACGCCTCAAGATAGTTGGAGAACGTGGTGGAGGACTGGGTGCCGATCGTCTTGCCCTTCAACGCTGCGGGGGAGACGTCATTGCTCTTGTTGGCGGCCGAACCGACGAAAACCGGCGGGGTGGCGAAATAAACATCCGAGAAGCTCACCACCTGGGTCCGCTTCGGCGTGATGTTCATGCTCGACATGATCATGTCGAACTTGCCGGCAATCAGCGAGGGAATAATGCCGTCCCAGTCCTGGTTCTGGAAGGTGCAGGTCACCTTCATGCGCTTGCACAATTCGGTGGCATAATCGACTTCCCAGCCGACGATCTCGCCCTTGGCGTTGACGCTCTCGAACGGCGGGTACGTGGCGTCAATGCCGATCCGCACCGTCTTCCAGTCCTTCGCACCGGCCACACCCACCGACGCCACCAACGCCAGCGCCGCGAGGCCGAGACGCCCTATTATCCCAGTTGCTTTCATGTATAGCCCCCTGATGGCTGCCCGTTCGGCAGCGGTTCATGCCCCGCGGCCGAAGCCGGGACGTTTGCCGCCTTGCAAGTTCGAGACCACATTCAGCACGCCCGCGTTGGCTTATCGGGTACGGAAATTGCTGCCCTGGCCATCCCGTAGGCTTCACTCCCAGCAGAACTGGATGCAGACGTGACTGTCGAGAAGGTCGAGACACTCATCATCGGCGGCGGCCAGGCGGGCCTCGCGATGAGCGAGCAACTCAGCAGGCGTGGATTGCCGCATCTGATTATCGAACGCGCCCGCATCGCCGAGCGCTGGCGCTCGGAGCGCTGGGACGGCCTGCACGCCAACGGACCGGCCTGGCATGACCGCCTGCCCGGCCTGCCGCTCCCCGATGTCGCCCCTGACGACTTTGCCTCGCGGGAGCAGATGGTCGCCTATTTCACCGCCTATGCCGAAAGCATTGCGGCCCCGATCCGCTGTGGCGTCGCCGTCACCGCGCTTGATCGCCTCGCCGGCACCGCCGGCTTCCGCGCCGAAACCACGCAGGGGCCGATTGAGGCGCGCAACGTCGTCGTGGCCACCGGGCCGTTCCAGCGCGGCATCGTGCCCGCGGTGGTGCCGGCCGATGCCGGGCTGCTGCAGATCCACTCCAGCGCCTATCGCAATCCGAACCGGTTGCCGGAGGGCGCAATTCTGGTAATCGGTGGCGGTTCATCGGGCACCCAGATCGCCGATGAACTGATGCAGGCCGGGCGCAAGGTATTCCTCTCGCTCGGTGCGCATCAACGCCCGCCGCGCCGCTATCGGGGGCGTGATTATTGCTGGTGGCTGGGCGTGTTGGGCATGTGGGATCTGCCGGTGCCCGCGCCCGATACCAAGCACGTCACCATCGCCGTCAGCGGCGCCTATGGCGGGCAGAGCATCGATTTCCGCCGCCTCGCTGCCCGTGGGGTCACATTGCTAGGCCGCAGTGGCGCCTATCGCGATGGATTCATGGAATTCGCACCTGACCTGATGCACAACCTCAACCAGGGTGATGCCGCCTACTTGGCCCTGCTCGATGCAGCCGACGCCTACGCTGCCCGGGAGGGCCTCGATCTGCCCGATGAACCCACCGCACGATGCCCTGAGCCAGAACCCGACTGCGTTATTCATCCGGTTCTGCACCTTGATCTGCAGACCGCCGGGATCACGACCATCATTTGGGCAACCGGCTACGCGCTCGATTTCGGTTGGCTGCACTGCGGCTCATTGGATGAGCGCGGCAAGCCAATCCATCAGCGCGGCATTACAGAAACGCCCGGTTTGTATTTCCTCGGCTTAATCTGGCTGTCCCGCCGCGCCTCAAGCTTTGTCTTCGGCGCCGAATATGATGCCGCGCATCTGGCTGCCCATATCGCAGGGCGTTGATTGAACTATCCATCCTGAGATTGCGATCGCCAGGCAGGTAGCCGCCGTTGCCGGATGTGAGAAACAGACCGACACGCTGCATTCGCGCAGTGCGTGCCATTTTACATCAGGCAGCCTAAACGCCGATTGCTAGTCCAAACAAACTGCCCAACCGCAGCCCGGGCCCGGGCAAGATGCCGGCCGGGCGCAAGGCGCCCCACACCACGGCGGAAACGCTGTCATAGACGGGCAGCCCGAGTTCTGCGTCGAGTTGCGGGACAAGATGGCCAGCGGGGAAATTGGTACAGTACGAGATAAGCGCATGGGGCCGCGCGGTGGCGGCGGCACGCGCCATGGCGAGAATCGCGGCGTGGGGGATGGCCGGAGATGATGCTGTGCACGACGATGCTCATCACCAGGGGGCCTTGTTCGGCCTGCGCCAGCATCGCGTTGAACTCGTCAATGATCATGTCGGCGAATTCCCGCGCCGAGGCCAGCACCAGGTTCCACGCCGGCATCGAAGGACATAACGACGATCGCGGCGTCGTGCCTCGGCCTATGGGTCGCCAGCAGATCAATCGACGCATGCCGGGCGACAGCCAGCTCCGCTCCGGTCGAGACGATCGGCACGTCGAAATCGGCCGTGGCGAAGCTCAACGTTGTGCGTGCCATGGCGACGGTGCGAGCGACAGCGGCGACACGCTCGGTCGTGTCCCCGGTCGTGGTGTAGGAGGCGACTGACTGACCTGCCGGAGCGACCGCTCTTACAGGGAATGATGCGGCGCGTGGATTGCATACAAGTTCATGCTTCAATGTAGGCAAATCAGATGCCATCCCGGCACAACTTCGCTGCCAGGCTACTCTGGACGACCGAGGGTGACTAGTTTGCCGGCCGCTGGGAGGCGATAGAGCAAGCAAGACTGAATTTAACAATAGTCGCCTAGTTATAGATCAATATGACGTAAATTTAATCACATGAACGACGTATCAAAGTAAAATCGCCCACCAACCGATCAGAAAATTTACGATCGGATCTATGCCACGATCCTTGAACGACGCCTGCATCCCGGGGCGCCGCTATGCGGGGTGGACCTCGCAACCATGTTCGGCGTCGGTCGCAGCAAGGTTCGCCAAGCGCTCGCCAAGCTCGCCGAGGCCGGCATCATCGAGGTCGCGCGGCATCGCGGCGCCACAGTCGCTGCCCCGAGCCGCGCCCAGGCCCGCCACGTCTTCGACCTCGGCGCGATGCTGGAACCCACCATCGCCGGCCGCTTGGCCGAAAATGCCTGCCTGACTCAAATCGAGCGTAACCATCCGCTGAGGACCGCTGCGATCTGACTTCAGGCTGCGGCGGCTTCCGATTGGGCTGAGTTTTTCCAGTTCCTTGGGAGCAATTCGTGCAGTCGCGTCGCCGGGTGGTCGCTGATGCGGGCCAGCACATCGGCGAGCCAGGCTCTGGGATCGA
>CAIPLM010000247.1 GCA_903865895.1 uncultured Rhodospirillales bacterium
AGTTCGGCCAGCCCGAGATCAACCTCGGCGTCATCCCCGGCGCCGGCGGCACCCAGCGGCTGACCCGCGCGGTCGGCAAGTCCAAGGCGATGGACATGATCCTCACCGCCCGCATGATGGACGCGGCCGAGGCCGAGCGCTCCAACCTAGTGAGCCGCGTCTTCCCCGCCGAGACCATGCTGGAGGACGCGATCAAGATCGCCACCCGCATCGCCAGCCTCTCCCCGGTGGCGACCACGGTGGCCAAGGTCGCGGTGAACCGCGCCTATGAGACCGGGCTGAACGAGGGCGTGCGCGCCGAGCGGTCGCTGTTCCTCTCGCTGTTCGGCACGCCCGACCAGATCGAGGGCATGGCTGCCTTCGCCGAGAAGCGCAAGCCAGCCTTCCGCAAGCGGGGCTAGTTTCCGCTATCCTTCCTTGACTCGGACAAGGGCGGTCCCTAGAAGACCGCTTCGCTCCGACATCTTCTTGTAACGCCTGACTCACCCTGATTGAAGAGACCCGATGGCCAACACCGCCTCCGCCCGCAAGCGCATCCGCCAGACCGCCACCCGCACCGAGCGCAACAAGGCGCGTACGTCGCGCATGCGCACGTTCGTGAAGAAGGTCGAGGAAGCGATTTCCTCGGGCGACAAGGAAGCCGCGCGCGCCGCGCTTCAGGCCGCGCAGCCGGAAATGCAGCGCGCTGCCGGCAAGGGCGTGGTGCACAACAACACCGTGTCCCGCAAGATTTCCCGCCTGTCCGCCCGCGTGAAGTCGATCGCCGCGAAGTAAGTTGCGGGATTCGGGCTGGGCAAGTCCGGATAGGCGTTTGTGTAGAACTAAAGTATAGTTTCGCACAATGATTATAGAACTTCAAAAAAGAGCAGCGTCAGCTGCTCTTTTTTATTGACCAATAGGTCATTCGATAAATTTCGTTGCGCGTTGAGTTTAACGCTTGCATGGCTACGCCGCTCTGTCATATTGGCCGGGTAGCGCGGGTAGTCCCGACGGGTCGCGTTATACCGGAATGGCCGAAATTTGTGGCGCTCCGCTAGAGCCGTGGGATACGTGTGGCCTGGGCCCAGCCGGGGAAGGTGTGATGAACAACGACCAGACCCTCGGCGAGCCCAACAAGCCAGCCAACTCCACACCGAACCAGGCGTCCAGCCCCGATCCCGCCGCCGAGCAGATCGCCGCCGTTTGGGCGCGTGTGCGCGGGCGGCTGCAGGCCGAGGTTGGTGACGTCGAATACCGCACCTGGCTTAAGCACATGACGCTGGTGGGCATCGATGGCGACGAGGCGGTGATCGCGCTCCCCACGCGCTTCACGCGGGATTGGGTGCGCAGCCACTACGCCGATCGCGTCGGCGCCCTATGGCAGGCCGAGCAGCGCAGCGTGCGCCATGTCGAGTTCATCGTGCGCGGCAGCGTGCAGATCGTCGGCCTCGCCGAGACCCAGGTCGCCGCGCCGGCCCCCGCCGAGCCCGCATCCGCGGTCTCGCCGCGCTTCGCCCCGCTTGCCGTCGTGGCGCGCGGCGAGGAGCGGCTTGAGCCCGCGCGCGATCCGCGCTTCACCTTCGACAGCTTCGTCGTCGGCAAGCCCAACGAGTTCGCCTATGCCTGTGCCCGCCGGGTGGCCGAGTCGCCGGCCAGCCCCGGCTTCAACCCGCTGTTCCTCTATGGGGGCGTTGGCCTCGGCAAGACCCACCTGATGCTCTCCATCGCCTGGGAACTGACCGATCCGGCGCGCCCGGGCGGGCCGCTCTCCGTCACCTACATGTCGGCCGAGCGCTTCATGTACCGCTTCATCGCGGCGCTGCGCTCGAAATCGACCATGGAGTTCAAGGAGGAGCTGCGCTCGGTCGATGTGCTGATGATCGACGACCTGCAATTCCTCATCGGCAAGGACACCACGCAGGAGGAGTTCTTCCACACGTTCAACGCCCTGGTGGACAGCGGCAAGCAGATCGTGGTCTCCGCCGACAAATCCCCCTCCGATCTCAGCGGGCTGGAGGACCGGGTGCGCACCCGCCTCGGCTGCGGCATGGTGGCCGACCTGCACGCCACTACTTTGGAGCTGCGCATGTCCATCCTCGAGACCAAGGCCAACCGCGCCGGCGTGCACGTGCCGCCCAAGGTCAACGAGTTCCTCGCCCACAAGATCACCTCCAACGTGCGTGAGCTCGAGGGCGCGCAGAACCGCCTCATCGCGCATGCCAATCTCTTCGGCCGCGCCATCACGCTGGAGAGCGCGCAGGAGGTGCTGCACGACCTCCTGAAATCCTTCGACCGCCGGGTCTCCATCGAGGAGATCCAGCGCCGCGTGTCGGAGCACTATAACATCCGCATCACCGACATGTCCTCCGCCCGCCGGGCTCGCGCGGTGGCTCGCCCGCGCCAGGTCGCGATGTATCTCGCCAAGCAGCTCACGAGCCGCAGCCTGCCGGAAATCGGGCGTAAATTCGGCAACCGCGACCATACCACGGTGATGCACGCGGTCAGCCGCGTCACTGAGCTGATGGGGCTCGATGCCGCATTCGCCGAAGATGTCGAATTGCTGCGCCGGATGCTGGAGTCCTAGGCCACAACCGGCTAGCCTCCCCGGATTGATCGGGGAGCAAACACATGCGCATCGTCTTTCGCGGCCTGCTAATGGCCGCCGCCTTGGCCGGCATTGCCGGCGGCCCGGCTGCCGCCCAGCCGCTTACCCCCGCACAAATCACCGCCATCGTCGCGGCGCCCGATCGCAGCCAGGCCGATCGCACCAATGATTTGCGCCGCAAACCCGAGCCGATGCTCGCCTTCATCGACGCGCGGCCGGGCATGACGGCCGTCGATGTCAGCGCCGCCGGGGGATACACCACCGAGCTGCTGGCCCGCGCCATCGGCCCCACCGGCAGCGTCTACGGCCAGAGCCAGCCGCGGGACCCCAACGCCAAGCCACCCGCTGCCCCCGAGGGCAATTCCAACCCCAACCTGCCGGCCCCCGTCGCGGCGCCTGGCCCGTTCCGCCCCTCGCCGGTGGCCCTCGCCGACCGTTCCGCCAAGCTGAAGGAGGCCGGAGTCGCGGCCGCCCAGATCATCCCGGTCTCGCGCCCCTTCGCCGACCCGATTCCGGCCGAGCTGGCCGGCAAGGTCGATCTCGTCACCCTCATGTTCAACTATCATGACCTCGGGCATCTCGGGATCGATCGCGCCGCGATGAACCGCGCCATTTTTGCTGCCCTCAAGCCCGGCGGCCACTACGTGCTCGGCGATCATGCCGGCCGTCCGGGCACCGGCATTTCGGAAGCCGGTACGCTGCACCGCATCGAGGAGGCCTTCCTGCGCGCCGAGGTGGAGGCCGCCGGCTTCAAGCTCGCTGCCGAGGGGACGTTTCTGCGCAACCCCAATGACCCCCGCGACAAGAACACGCCGGACCCGCCGCAGCCGAAGGACGAGATGGTGCTCAAATTCGTCAAGCCGTAGGCGCCCCGCGCGCGCCATGCGCTGCGCATTCGGCAGGTATAATCGCTTTGCCATCTGGAACCCGAGCGCGGAACCTGAGACGCTAGGGCCATAAGAGACGTACGGGAGAAAACGATGGACTACTACTCGGCCTTCAAGGGTGTGAAGGTGATCGACCTCAGCGGCGGCGTCGCCGGCCCCTCCTGCGCCATGATGCTGGCCCAGCACGGCGCGGACGTTATCAAGGTCGAGACCCCGCATGGCGGGGGCGACTGGGCGCGCATTCTCGGCAAGACCTACGAGACCCACTCCTCCTTCTCGCTCTACGGCACGCTCGGCAAGCGCTCACTGGCGCTGGACCTCAAGACCGAGGAGGGCAAGGCCGTCCTGTGGCGCCTCATCGAGGAGGCCGACGTGTTCATCGAGGGCTTCCGCCCCGGCACCATCGCCCGCTACGGCTTCGGTTACGAGGCGCTGAAGGCCAAGCGCCCCGGCATCATCTATTATTCGATCTCGGGCTTCGGCCAAACCGGCCCTTGGGCCGGCCGGCCGGCGATGGACCCGGTGCTCCAGGCCTTCTGCGGCATCGTCGATGAAAACCGCGGCGAGATGGACAACCATCCCCACCGCATCGCGATTTCGCTGATCGACATGTTCACCGGCCTGCTCGGCTTCCAGGCCCTCGCCACCTCGCTGTTCGTGCAGAAGCAGAACCCGGGGCTCGAGGGCCGCTACATCGAATGCAGCCTGATGCAGGGCGGCGCGCTGCTCTCGGTCATCCGCCTCATCGCCGGCTACATGGAGGGCGGCGTGCTGCAGCGCATGGGCATGCCGTCAGGCGTGTTCGACACCGCGGACGGCCAGATCAACATCACCATGATCCGTGACGTCGACTGGAAGCCCTATTGCGATGCCATCCGCAGGAATGACCTGCTGACCGATCCGCGCTTCGAGACCATGGCCAAGCGGCGGGAGAACATCGATGAGTTGTTCGCCACCGTCCGCCCGGTGCTGAAGGCGATGCCGACGGCCGAGATCGGCGATCGCCTCACTGAGCGCAACATCATGAACGGGCACGTGAACTCCTACTCCTCCTTCCTCCAGGAAGAGCAGGTGGTGGCCGCCAACATCATCGCCTGGCTGCAACAGCCCGGCGTCGACAAGCTGGTGCCGACCCCGAACATCCCCGGCCTGCCGGCTTTCGAGAACGGCACTAAGCGCGCCCATGCCCCGGCGCTCGGCGAGCACAACCGCGAGATTCTCGCGGAATATGGCTACTCTGCCCAGCAGATCGAAGACTTCTACGCCCGCAAAGTCGTCGGCGGCGGCTGAGGGAAGGCAAGGCCAGGGGCTCTGCCCCTGGACCCCACCAGGAGGCGGTGCCTCCTGGACCTGCCATCCGTTAAGAAGGGCATGAATACAGAGGGGGCCTACCGAGCCGTTGCAACGGC
>CAIPLM010000248.1 GCA_903865895.1 uncultured Rhodospirillales bacterium
AATCAACCCGAAGTGCAAGCGGCATGGCGAACCTCCATCGTTCGCCGGATACAGAATCACACCAGCACCGCGTCGCGGAATCCCCCCGGAGTCACACTCTCGGAGCCTTGGTATAAGCGGCGGCTGCAATGCCATGGTTTGACCTGCTGTTCGGCCCCGAAGGCTGGATTGCTCTGCTGCTCAACGGCACCGTGGTCACGGTGGCGTTGGCAGTGACCACGGTGCCTTTCGGGTTCGGCGCCGGGTTGATCCTCGCCTTGATGAAGCTGGCGCGCAGCCGTGTGCTGCGCGCCGCCTGCGACGCCTATACGACGTTCTTCCGCGGCATTCCTGACCTGCTGGCGCTGTTCATCGTTTATTTCGGTCTGCAGGCGCTGATCGACAAGCTCGGCAAGCTGGTTTCGGCCGGCGGCCATCTTGAGGTCAGCGCCTTCGCGGCTGGCGTGATCGCGCTGTCCACCGTGGTTGCCGCCTATTCGAGCGAGGTGTGGGTGGCCTCCCTGGCCGCGGTGCCGCCTGGCCAGGGCGAGGCGGCGAAGTCGCTCGGGTTGAACCGCGGACAGGTGTTCAGGCTGGTCACCTTGCCGCAGCTCGCCCGTGTGGCGCTGCCGGGGCTCGGCAATATCTGGACCATCCTGATGAAGGATACAGCGCTGATCTCCACCCTCGCGGTCACCGACCTGCTCCGCGCGGCCTCCGAGGCTAGCCGGGCCACGACCAGACCGCTGGTGTTCTACACCGCCGCAGCGGTGATCTACCTGATTTTCAGCGTGACCTCGGGCGCCGTGCAGAGCTGGCTCGAGCGGCGTGCCAACCGGGGCTACGCGTGATGGAGACGGCGCTGCAGGTGCTCGGCTTCATCGCGAATACCGAGCTACTGGCGACCTATGGCTGGCGGATCGTGCTGGGGATGAAAATCACCGCACTCGTTGTGATCACCTCCTGCAGCCTCGGCTTCGTGCTGGCCTTTGCGATCGCGGCGGCACGGATGTCACGCAATCTCATTATCTCCAATATTGCCTTTTCCTATATCAGTTTCTTCCGCGGCACTCCGCTGTTGTGCCAGCTCTATCTCGTCTATTACGGCGGCGGCGAGTTTCGGCCGTTCTTCCAGGACCTTGGTATCTGGTGGTTCTTCCGCGATGCCTATTACTGCTGCATCCTGGCATTCACCCTCAATACCGCAGCCTACCAGGCGGAAATCCTGCGTGGCGCCATTGCCTCGGTGCCACGCGGGCAGGTTGAGGCGGCCAGGGCGCTGGGGCTGTCGCGCTGGCGGATCGCGCGCCATGTGGTGTTTCCGCAGGCCATGCTGGTGGCGTTGCGCCCGCTCGGCAATGAGCTGATCGGGATCGTCAAAGCCAGCGCGCTGGCCGCGATCGTGACGCTGCTCGATCTGATGGGCCAGACACGCTTCATCTTTGCCCGCACCTTCGATTTCTCGATCTATCTCTATTGCGCCCTGATCTACCTCGCGATCACCGAGGCGATCAGGCGTGCGGTCAACGCCATGGAGTTCGCGCTGTCCCGGCATGTACGGGCGCGGGCTACGGTCCCGGCTAAGCCGCTGCTGGCGAGAACAGAGGCAGCTGTGCTCGGAACCTAGGCATTCACACACAACTTAGACAAGGAGACCGACTTGGCCAGTTCGCCGTTCCACCTCGCATGGTTCCTGCAGGGCTCCTCCATCCAGGCCTGGGGCGCACCGTTTAGCGGCAATATCAGCGAGGAGTGGATGAACGCCTCCATGTTCGTGGATCTCGCCCGCAATATAGAGCGCGCCGGCTTCGATTATCTCCTGCTTGAGGATTCCATCTACGTCGGCCAGAACTGGCAGAATTCGCGCGATATCTTCCTCAAGAACGGCATGTCGATCCCGCGCCAGGAGCCGACGGTGATCGCCACACTAATGGCGCAGGCAACCTCGCGCCTCGGCATCGTGCCCACCTTGTCAACCTTCGCCTATCACCCGTACCTGGTCGCCCGCATCGTCGGCACGCTCGACCAGATCTCTGGCGGGCGCGGCGGGTGGAACATGGTGACAGGCAGCTCCGACTTCGCTGCGCAAAATTTCGGCATGGATGCCCTGCCGCCGCACGATAAGCGCTATGAAATGGCGCATGAATTCATCGATGTGGT
Source organism: uncultured Rhodospirillales bacterium (assembly GCA_903865895.1). Classification (GTDB taxonomy): domain Bacteria; phylum Pseudomonadota; class Alphaproteobacteria; order Acetobacterales; family Acetobacteraceae; genus CAIYPH01. Next base: position 2,140 of record CAIPLM010000248.1, read on the forward strand.
AAAGCAGCTCTGGGGCACCTGGGATGCCGATGCGATCATCGCCAATCGCACATCCGGCGTGCTGATCGACCCGTCCAAGGTTCGCACCATCGATTTCAAGGGCCAGTACTATGCCAGCCGCGGCCCGCTGAATTCGGGCCCGGCGCCGCAGGGTAGTCCGGTGATCGCCCAGGCCGGCGGCTCGGGCCCTGGCCGGGCGATTGCCGCCAAGCACGCCGATACCATCGTCGCGGCGCCCAAGGGCATCGACGGGATGAAGGAGTATCGCGACGACGTGCGCCGGCTAATGGCCAGCTACGGCCGCGATCCGGACAGCTGCAAAGTGCTCTATCTGCTGTCCCCGATCGTTGCCGCGACGCGCGAGGAGGCGCAGATCCGGGCCCAGCGCCGCCGCATCGATGCCGAGACCAATCTTGATGTGCGCCTGGCGCAGTTCGGCTGGATCACCAACCTTGATTTGTCAGGCGTGGACCTCGACGCGCCGGTCGGTGAGTTGACGACCAACGGGCATCAATCGAGCCTCGCCGTATTCCTCAAACGCGCTGGCAACAAGACGCTGCGTGAGGCAATGGTGAGCTATTCCACCTCCGGCGGCTGCATGGATCTGGTGGGAACGCCGGATGACGTTGCGGCGCAAATGGGTGAAATCATGCAGGAGGTTGGCGGCGACGGCTTCCTGTTCTCACTCGGCGACGTCAGCCGCCGCAGCGTCGCGGAGATCACGGATGGCCTGGTGCCAGCCTTGCAGCAGCGGGGGCTAGTGCGCACCGGATACGCCCATCAACACTTGCGCGATACGCTTCTTGAGTTCTGAGCAGGATCAGTTTAATTGCGAGTTGAATTTGCCCCCTGTCCTTAGAGTGTTTGGGGACTTGGGTGATTACGTGTTCGTGGTGGCTGTCTCCATTGCAGCTTCGTATATCATTGGCAAGCGTTAGCCCAGGGTTGAATGGAGACGGGGGGGGGAGCAGCCCTCGATGAAGCTGAAGCAGGCCATCTTGGCCTCGGCCTGGGAGGCGAAGCGGCGGCGATCCAGCAGTTCGCATTCGAGGGTGGCGAAGAACCTCTCGCACATGGCGTTGTCTTAGGAATCGCCGACCGAGCCCATGTACGGCCGCACACCAGGCTTCCTGGCAGCGCTTGCCGAACGCTATCCCAAGACCTTCCAGCAACAGTTCTTCGCACAGGTGGTTCACCATCGCCCAGCCGACGATCTTGCGGCTCCATGCATCCATGAACACGGCGAGATTGAGGAAGCCGCTTACCGTCGGTACGAAGGTGAAGTCGGCGACCCGAAGCTGGTTTGGCCTCGACGCCGTGAAGTTGCGATCGACGAGGTCGGGCGCCGGATGTGCGTCGTTGTCCCACCGCGTCATCCTTACCCCGCGACGGCGCCGGCTGGCACGAACCAGTCGGGCCGCCCGCTTCAGCCGCGCGATGCGTTTGTTTACGTGGCGCTGCCCGCCGGCGCGCAGTTCAGCATGCACCTGCGGCGCGGCTTAGGTTTCGCGCTAGCTGGCGTGCAAAGTCCGCACCCGCTTCAGCGGCGCCGCATCGGCGAGCGGATGCGCCGAAGGAGGCCGCCCGTGCCAGGCGTGGTAGCCGGCCTCCGACACGCCGAGCACGCGCGCCATCGTCGCAATTGGGAAGGCAGCCTGGTTCGCGCTCATGAACTCGAAGACCCGGACGGCACCACTCCGTAGATCTGCTCCGCAGTTCGAGCGCGAGCGAATCAGGCGCGGCTCGAGAGAGAATGTCGCGGTCCTGCCGCAACTGCTTGTTCTCGCGCCGCACGCCGAACAGATCGTCGCGTTCGGGGAAGGCCGCAGCAGCAGTCTTCTCTTCCCGAAGTTCTTCCTTTCGGTCGACATGGGCAACCCAATTGCGGATCGAAGCCCACTCAGTTGAAATTCCCGGGAAGGATCCTCCGGATCGAGGCCGGCGCGAACCAGATCAATCGTCTGATGACGGAATTCAGCTGAGTAAGGCGGGCGTGATTCGGGCCTTGCATGAACCTCCGGGGAAAGCCTGGATGGCTCCCCCATGGTGGGTCAACTTCAGGCCGTCCGCGAGCGCCAGTTGAGGGCAATCCGGCGGACAAGCAGGCGGGCGCCGTTACGTGACATGGCCGTTTTCTGGTAGTAACAGAGCAGATGATGCGGCCGTCCGGTTGCCGTGGCGTTTGGAAATGCTTGAACGTGTCGAGGATCGCGTTGGACCCATCGGACGGCATCGGCGGGGTTTCGCAGGCTATGCCGCCCGATGCCGCGTCGGCGTTGCGGCGGTTCATGGAGTCGCTTGCCCGGGGCGACCACGATGGCGCGCTGCATGCCGCCAGCGACGCGTGCCATGCGGCACCTCATCATCCGCACCCCCATTATGCCTATGGCCAGGCGTGGATGGCACGCCAGGAGCCTGCGCGGGCCGAGCCGGCGTTTGTGGCGTGCGTTCGCCTTGCACCGGACTGGGCGGAGGCCTGGATCAACCTGGGCCTTGCGCGGTATCGGCAGGGGATCATCGAGGACTCCAAGGCGGCGATGCGGCAGGCGTTGCGCTGTCAACCTGGCCATCCGGCGGCGACCGCCAATCTTGGGGCCTTCATGCGCCTCACCGGCGAAATAGAGGCGGGGGAGGCGCTCCTGCGGGACAGCCTGGCGGCGGCGCCAGACAATATGGGTGCGCGCCTAAATCTCGCAGTTGAGATGTTGCAGGACGAACGCGCCGCGGATGCGCTGGCCCTGCTGGATGCGGCGCCGGCGGTGCCGCTGGATGGGACGACGTTACGGCATTGGCACCTCCAGCGGGCGCTGGCGCTGCTGCAACTCGGGCAGTCCGAGCAGGCGCGGTCGGTGATGGAGGCCGTGGCGGCGCAAGGCCCGGTGCCGCCGGAGATGGCGCCGCTGTGGCACTGGCGGCAGGTGCTGCTGGCGCAGGCGGCGAACAACCCCGCCGTCGCCGGCAAAGAGGCCGAGCGGATGGCCCGTGCGCTCGAAACGATGGGGGCGGCCGCGGTGCCGGAGCATCGTATCATGGGCCATTATGACCTCGCTCGCTTCTGGTCGGCCAACAACGACGCGGCGGCGGCCTTCGCCCATTGGCAGGCGGGCCACACCGCATTGCGCGGGATGCAGCCCTTCTCGCGCGAACAGCATCGCGCCGAGATCGATGCGAATATCGCGCTGTTCGGCCATTCGCGCTTCACCGATGGGCCACGCGCGGGCAATTCCGACCCGGCGCCGGTGTTCATCGTGGGCATGCCGCGCTCGGGCACCACGTTGTGCGAGCAGATCCTGGCGTCGCACGCCGACGTGCATGGCGCGGGCGAACGATCGGCGCTGACGCGGGCATTCGAACTGCTGGGCGGGCCGGGCGACATGGCCACCCATGTACGGCGCATCGCCACGCGCGATGGGCCGATGCTGGATGCGGTAGCGGCGCGCTACCTCCAGGACCTGCACGCGCTTGCCCCGGGCAAGGCGCGGATCGTAGACAAGATGCCGGGCAACTATCTGCATCTCGGGATGGCCGCCCTCCTTCTGCCGGGGGCGAGAATCATCCACTGCGTGCGCGACCCGCGCGATATCGGGCTGTCGATTTGGACATTCCGCTTCCACGGCGATCATGGCTATGCCCATGATCTTGCCGATCTCGGCTGGACGATCGCCCAGCAGCACCGGTTGATGGCGCATTGGCGCGCGGTTCTGCCTAACCCGATCCTGACAGTGGCCCTCGCCGACTGGGTGCATGATTTCGATGGTACGCTGGCACGGGTGCTGGCGCATCTCGATCTACGCCTTGATGCGAACTGCGCCCGGTTTCATGAGCGGGAAAGCCGGGTGCGCACGGTGAGCCGAGCGCAGGTGCGCCAGCCCGTCAATGCGCGCGGGCTTGACCGTTGGCGGGCCTGCGCGGCGTTTCTGGGGCCGTTGATCGCGGAGTTGGAGCAGAGCGGCATACTCGCGGAGTGGCCGGCCTAGGCCACCGCGTCATTTCTCAGAGGGAAACGGCTCGCTTTCCCTTCGCCTCCGAAACGCCAGGCGCCTCCCAGTAGTGCCCGGTCACCGCAAGCTCGAACCCAAGGCGCCGCGCACCGGACAGGCCGATGTCACCGGCGCCATCGGTCCAGCGCAAGTCTGGCTCCTGAGTGTGCCAGCCGGTGCCGAAGCAAGGCGGTTCGCAACCGTCGTGCCACAGGCGGGCGACTGCGACGCCAAGCCGGCGGGTGTCGTGCTGCTCGGGCATGCAGTGCGCCGGAACCCAGGCGCGCGAGGCAATCCGCAGTGTGCTGGCGCCCTCGGGCAGGTCGATATGGTAGCTCAGGCCGTTGGCGACGGCGTTGACCGGCCGGCCGTCGACCAGGATGGTCAGGCCAGGATCGGCGGTCAGCGTGTGGCCCAGGCGTTCGGCGCATTCGAGCAGCCAGCTTCGGGCGGCTTCCAGTTCGGCACCGCTCACCACGAGGGGCGCACAGGCGGCGGCGTGCCAGCGGGCGAGGGCGAAGTCCGGGTGCATCTGCACCGCAGGGCCGCCATTGGCGAAGGCGCTCCGGTTGCCGGTTTCGAGGTAGGATTCGCACGGCAGGCCCTCGGCGAGCAGTACGTCGTGATGGTCCAGTTCGACATGCCAGTAGGTGATACGGCCGGCGGGTTCCTGGACGATGGTGACGCCGTTGATGAGGTAGCGCACCGGGATCAGCACGCCATCGATGAACAGCGCGTGGTCAGGCGAGAGCAGCAGGTCGCGGCGCGGAAGGCCGCCCCCGCAGGCGCCGGCGCGCAGGCGCACGGGCCACACATCGTGGGCCCGAGGGTGGCCGCGGCAATCGACAGTACGGTGGCCGAGCCAGCGGACAGCATGGCTGGTGGTCGCATCGCGCGCGGCGATCACGCGGTCTCCCGGTCGCAGCGTCTCAACGGCCCGGGGACCGTCGGGCGTGTCGATCAAGGTACCACCGACAAAGCACGGCGGGGCGATCGTGCTGCCGCCGCTCAGATCGGAGGCCACGCTAAAGAGGGTGCCAACGGGATAGGCGCCTGCGACGGGGAGCACGACGGTGGTCGCGCCAGCAGTGACCAGAAGGGTGCCGGCGGAGGCGATAGCCGCGGTGGCGCCGCCGGGGATGCCGGCAAGGTCGATCACATCCCCGACGGTGAAGCCAATGATTGTGTTGGCGAAAGTGTAGGCAGGAGCGGTGCCGTCGAGCGCCGCGAGGTCGATCCTCAGGGTGGCGGGGCCGGCAAAGGTGATCGTGCCGGTTCCCGCGGCGCCGTGGGTTGCCAGTTCGAGATGGCCACTCTGGAGGGTGGTACCGCCGGCGTAGGTATTGGCGGCGGTGAGGTCCAGCGTGCCGGGGCCACTGAGCACGAGATGAGCGCTGCCCTGCGTGTAGCCGTTGCTGTCCGCGCCTGCGCCAATCACCCTGACATAGCCGGCGGCGGCGGCGGATGCGACATCATCGCCGATCACTCCCGCGACGACCTGCGTGCCGGCCGGCGCAAAGGTGAGCGTGTTGGTGCCTTGCAGATAGATGCCGGTGGCGAAGGCCTGGCCGGGCTGGTTGCCGGTGCCAGGGGTCAATTGCCCGGCACCAAGCTGTCCGCTCCCCGCAATGACGAGGGCGGCGCCCTCCTGCACGAAGATGTCGCCACCAGCGGCGAGGCCGCCGCCGCCGCCGGAGTTCCCGCCGCTGCGGTCGGCATTGCCACCACCGAAACCGCCCGTACCGTCGTGAACGGCGCCAACAGCGACGGTGCGATCAAAGAAAGTGCCAGTCCCGCCACCGCCACCGAACCCGCCGGGGCCACCATTGTACACCGAGCTGCCCCCGCCGCCACCGAAGCCGCCGGGCCCGCCTCCGACATAGCTGCCGTCGCCGCCACGGCCGAACCCGCCAGGGCTGGCTTGGCCGCCATAGCCCCCCCCGCGGCCGCTCGCGAAACCGGACATGCCGCCACCACCACCGTAGACGCCCTGCGCACCGTTGCCCCCGGCGGCGGCATTCGCCGTGAAGTTCACGTCGGTCAGGCTGACGCGTCCCGGATCGCCGCCCACATTGGCGCCGATGAACAAGCCGCCGCCGAGGCCCGCACCGCCGCCACCGCCGGAAGAGCCGCTGTTGCCGCGGGTTAGCATATTAGCGACGGTGAGCGCACCGAGGTTCACCGCGCCGGCATAGACGAAGAGCCCGCGCTGGGTGCCGGCACCATCGATCGTATGACCGTTGCCCATGATATCCAGCGTGACGCCGGGTTGCAGATCGAAGGCAAGGAGCCCGGCCCCGGCGAGGCTGATGTCCTGGCCGAGGCCGATGGTGAAGGTTCCGGGATTGGTGATGCTGTTCGCCAGGTCAATGGCGAAGTTGAGCTGGTCCGCGGTATTGCTGAGGTTGGGCAGGATCGCCACGCTGGTGCCGCCCGTTCCATCCGGCCGCAACAGCGGCAGCGTTCCTGCGGGGAGGGGTGCGTCCAGATTCAGGTCAATGGTTGTCCCATTGCCGACCACCTCGATGGTGGTGCTGGCGATGAGGGTAGCGGTCGAACCGGCGCTGTAGGCGAGGTCGGCGAGATCGATCCTCGTGCCGGCGGCAAAGCCGTGGATAAGGTTTGCGAGGCGGGCGATACCGCCCGTGGTGGTCAGCGCGGTGTTGGCGACCCGCAACTCGGCCGGACCGGCGAAGGCGATGGCGCCGGTGCCCAAGGCGGCCGTGGCGGTCACGTCAAGCGTCGCGTTGATCGCTATGGTGGTACCGCCGGTGTAGGTGCTGTCGGAGGACAGCGTGCTGACGCCATAGGCGGCAATCAGCGCGCCGCTGCCGGAAATCGGGCTGGCGACGGGCCGCCCGTTCAGCACCAGCAGGCCGTCATCCGCGATCACGGCGCCGGAGGCGATGCCGCCGCCGGCGGTGAGGGTCAACGTCGCGGTGCTGCCGATCTCAGTGGCGCCGGTGTAGGAGTTGGAAGCGTAGAACGTAGAGGTGCCGCTCGCCAGGATCACCGTTCCGGCGCCCGTTACCGGGTGGACGATATCCTGCCCGCTGAGGATCAACACCCCGGCATCCGCGATGTTGGCGCTCGCGGCGATGACGGCGCCCGGGGCGAGGCTGAGCGTTGACCCGGGCGCTATGGTGGTGGCGCCGGTATAGCTGTTCGCCGCCGCGAGGGTCGCGGTGGCGCTGGCAATGACCAGACCGCCGGCCCCACTGACCGCCTGCGCCAGGGTCTGGCCGTTGAGGACGAGGGCGCCGGAGTCACTGATGCCGGCACTGCTCGCAATGCTGACGCCGGCCGGCAGCACGAGGGTGGCACCGGCATCGATCCGGGTGGCGCCGGTGTAGCCGATGACGGACACGGTGGTAACGCCGCCGGCCAACTCCAGCGCGCCGATGCCGGTGATGGATTGCGTCAGGCTCTGGCCGTTCAATACCAGCACCCCGGCGTCAGCTATGCCGCCGCTGCCCGCGATGGTGCTGCCGGCGTCCAGGCTCAGGGTGGCCCCGCTGTCGATGGTGGTGGCCGTGCCGGACTGGACCAGCATGTCGGCGACGGCCAACTGGCTCAGGATGACCGACCCGGCATGAGCCTCGACCCCGGGGGCGACGCCGCCACCATCGAGCGTGTGGCCGTTGCCGGCGATCGTCAGCGTGACGCCGCCGTGCAGCGCGAAGGGTGCCAGCGCGAGGCCGCCGAGGGCGAGATCCTGGCCGATGCCGATGCTCAGTGCGCCGGCCGTGGTGACGGCGTTCGCCGAGGCGATGGCGGCGTTGAGTTGTCCGATACTGTCGACGGTGGGCAGCAGCGTGACCGCGGTGCCACCGCTGCCATCGGGCAATGCAACCGGTAGCACGCCGGTGGGCAGTGCGGTGGCGAGCGGCAGGTCCGTGGTGACGCCACTCGCGATGACCGCCAGGGTATTGCCGGCGGTGACGACGGCATAGGCGGAACTGTCGTAGCTCTGGGCGGGCAGATCGAGCGTGACGCCGGGGGCGAGGCCGGTGATGGGGTTGGCGAAGCGAGCAACGGCGCCCGTGGTGGTAAGGCCCGCGCCGCCGATTTGCAGCACCGTCTGGGCGGCGAGCGTGATGCCGCCGCTCCCCGCCGCGCCCAGCACGGGCAGGACCAGCCGCGCCCCGCCATCGATCGTGGTGCCGCCGCTGTAGCCGTTGGCGGCCAACAGTGTGACCGTGCCGTCCGCCACGATGAGCGTGCCGGCACCGGCAATCGCCTGCGCCACGCTCTGTCCGTGCAGCACCAGCGCACCGGCATCGGCGATGCCAGCGCTCATCGCGATGCTGGCGCCAGTGGCGAGCGAGAGCGTCGCGCCGACGGCGATGGTCGTGGCGCCGGTGTAGCCGCTGGCGGCGGTGAGGCTGGAGGTGCCCCCTGCGACGATCACCCCGCCGGCGCCGCTGATCGGCTGGGCCAGCGTCTGGCCGTTCAGCATCAGGACGCCGGTGTCGATGATCGCCGATGCGGGCGCGAGGGCTGCGCCGGCTGCCAGGGCCAGCGTCGCGCCGGTCCCGATGGTGGTGCCGCCGCTGTAGCTGTTGGCGGCGGATAGCGTGACGAAGCCGCTGGCGGCAATCAGCCCGCCGGTGCCGGAGATCAGCTGGCCCACGGCCTGCCCGTTCAATACCAACACCCCGGCGTCGGCGATGCTTCCGCTGGTCGCGAAACTGGCGCCCGCCGCGAGGATCAGGGTGGCACCGGCATCGAGCACGGTGGGGCCGGCATAGGTGTTGACGGCTTGCAGCAGTACGGTTCCGGCGGTGACCACCAGGGTCGCGGAGCCGGGGGTGTAGCCCGGCGCCCCGCCCTGCCCGGCGGCGCTGGCTGATCCCAGGTCATCGCCGATCACCCCGGCGATCGCCTGGGTTCCAGAGGATGCCAATGTGAGGGTGTTGTCGCCTTGCAGGTAGATGCCGCTGCCGAAGGCCTGGCCGGCCGCGGCGCCGCTGCCGCCGGCTACCAAGCCCGCGCCCAGGCCCGTGGTGCCGGCAATGGTGATGGAGGCGCCCGCCTGCACGAAGATGTTGCCGCCCGCACCCAGGCCGCCGCCCCCTACCGCATTGGAGTAGCCGGCGCCGCCCGCACCGCCGCCGAAGCCGCCAAAACCACCTTGGAAAAGGAAGGTGGAGCCGCCGCCGCCGCCGAAGCCGCCATTTGCGCCAATAACATGCCCGGCGCCACCACCGCGGCCGAAACCACCGTTGCTGCCGAAGCCGGCACCACCGAGCTGGAATTGCAAGGCGCCATTGCCTCCGATGGCCGCATTGCCGGCGAAGGCAACGTCGGTCAGCGTCACCCGGCCGGCATTGCCCGCCACCGCGGCGCCAACGAACAAGCCGCCCCCGAGTCCGGCAGCGCCGCCACCGCCGTTGTAGCCACCGTCGCCCCGCGTCAGCATGTTGGTGATGGCGAGGTCTTCCACGGTCAACGAGCCGGCATAGACGACCAGGCCGCGCTGAGTGCCGCCGCCGTCCAGAAGGTGGCCATGGCCGGCAATCGCCAGGGTCACGCCCGGCTGGAGGTTCAGCTGCGCCAGCGCCGTGCTGCCCAGGGCGATGTCCTGGGCGATATCGACGGTGATCGTGCCCGGCGCCACGATGGCGTTGGCGAGGCTGATCGCACTGTTGAACTGGCCGATCGTGGCGATGCCGGGATCGAGCAGCATCACCGCCGTGCCGCCGGCGCCGTCGGCCGCCAGCACCGGCCGCAGACCCGGAGCCAGCGGGCCGCCCAGCGGCAGGTCAATGGTCACGCCTCCGGCCAATACCTCGATGGTGGTGCCGGCGATCAGCGAAACCGTGGCGGCTCCGCTGAAGGCGGTGTCGGCGAGATCGAGCGTATCGCCCGGCGCGAATCCGTCGATGGCGTTGGCGAGATGCTCCACCGCCCCGCTGGCAGCAAGGCTGGTGCCGGCGATACGCAGCGTGGCGGGGCCGGCGAAGGCGATGTGGCCGGCACCGGCTGCGGCGGGTGCAGCCAGGAACAGCGTCGTGCCGCCATCGACGGTGGTGCCGCCGGTAAAGGCGTTGCTGCCGGAGAGGGTGATGGTGCCGCTTGCGGCGGTTACCGTGCCTGCCCCGCTGATCGCCTGGGCGAGCGTCTGGCCGTTCAGCACCAGCACACCCTGGTTCAGGATACCGCCGCTCGCCGCGATCCTGGCGCCGGACGCCAGGATGAGGCTGGCGCCACTGTCGATGGTGGTGCCGCTGCCAGAGGGGGCCGCCATGTTGGCGATGGCGAGGTTCGCGAGGCTGACCGACCCGGCATGGACGGACAGGCCGGAGGCGACGCCCCCGCCATCGAGCGTGTGGCCGTTGCCCAGGATTGCGAGCGTGACGCCGGGTTGCAGGTTCAGCGTGGCAAGCGCGGTGCCGCCGAGGAAGATGTCCTGCGCAAGGTTGAGGGTGAGGACGCCCGGCGCGATGATGGCATTGTCGACGGCAATGGCGGTGTTCAGCACGGCGACGCTGTCGATCGCGGGCGGCAGCAAGGTCAGCGCGGTGCCGCCGAAGCCGTCGGGCAGCAGGGCCGGGAGGTATCCGGCGGCAGGGGCGGCGGCCAGCGCCAGATCTGTCGTGGTGCCGTTGGCGACCAGTTCGACCGTAGCGCCGCCGGTGATGATCGCGGTGGCGGTCGGGGTGAACGCAAGGTCAGGCAGGTCGATAAGGTCGGCGGGGACGAAGCCGGCGATGGGGTTGGCCAAGCGGGCGACGCCGCCACTGGTGGTGAGGGCGGGGGCGGCGATTTGCAGTGTGGCGAGGCCCGCGAAGGTGATGGTCCCGGTGCCGGCGGCGGCAGGTGTCGCCAGCGCGAGGGTGGTGCCATCATCGATGGTGGTACCGCCGGTAAAGCTGCTGGTGGCCGACAGGGTGGTGGTGCCGCCAGCCAGGATCAGCGCCCCGGCGCCCGAGATCGCCTGCGGCACGGTCTGCCCGTTGAGAACCAGCATGCCATTGTCGAGGATGGCGGCGATGCTGGCGCCGCTCCCGGCGTTCACAATGGCGCCGCTGTCGATGGTGATGGCGGAACCCGTCACGGTGGCGCCTGGCGCCAGCAGGAGTGTCGCCCCGGCGCGCGCTGCGGTGGCGCCGGTGTAGCTGGTGGCGGTACCGAGCGCGACAGTGCCGCTGGCCGCGACGAGGCCGCCGGAGCCGGACAGCGCCTGGGTGATGGCCTGGCCATTCGCCACCAGCACGCCGTCGTCCGTAATGGCGGAACTGGCGGCGATGCCGGCATTCGTGGCGAGGTTCAGCGTCGCGCCGCTGGCGATGGTGGTTGGGCCGGTGAACGGGTTGCTGGCCGACAGGGTGGTGGAACCGGTTGCCGCGATGAGCGCGCCTGGGCCGGAGATCGCCTGCGCCACCGTCTGGCCGTTCAGCCATATTGCCCCGGCATCGGTGATGGCGGTGCTGAAGCCGATGCTGGCGCCGGACGCGAGGGCGAGCGTCGCGCCGGCGGCAATGGCGGTGGGGCCGGCGTAGGTGTTGACTGCCTGAAGGACTAGCGTTCCGCTGCCGCCGACCGTCACGGTGACGATCCCGCGGGTATAGCCAGGCGGCGCGGCGTAGGCCGCCGCCACGGCGGAACCCTGGTCATCGCCGATGACGCCCGCAACCGTCTCGGTGCCGGTGGGGACAAAGGCCAGGGTGTGGTCGCCTTGCAGGTAGATGCCGCTGCCAAAGGCCTGGCCGGGTTTGGAGACACGCCGAATATCCCCCGGGGTGCCCGCGGTTGTACTCGCGGCCCCGATGTTGGAAGTGCCGGCAATGGTGATCGAGGCGCCGGCCTGCACGAAGATGTCGCCTCCCGCGGCAAGGCCGCCGCCACCGCCGCCGGTGCCGCCGCTGCCGCCATGGCCGCCGCCGAAGCCGCCCGGGCCGCCGCCTGCTCCCACGCTCGGGCGGGGCAGGGACAGGCTCGCCCCACCGCCGCCGCCGAAGCCGCCGGCCCCGCCGCCAAACAGGCCGAAACCGCCGCCACCCCCGAAAGCGGCGCTGCCGGCGTAGTTGTTTTTGGTGCCGTATCCCTTGCCGCTTCCGTCGGGCCCGTCACCGCCATTGCCGGGCAACCCCGTGTAGTAGGCATCGAGGCCGCCAATCGCGTTGCCCCCGACAGCGGCGTTGCCGGCGAAGGTAACGTTGGTCAGTGTCACGTTACCTTCATTGCCCGTCAGGGCCGCGCCGACGAACAGCCCGCCGCCGAGCCCCGCGCCGCCGCCGCCGCCGCCGGTGCCGTTGTAGCCATGGGTCAACATATTGACGATGGCGAGATCGGCGAGATTGAACGCGCCGGAATAGACGAAGATGCCGCGCTGGCTGTTGCCGCCATCCAGCGTATGGCCGTGCCCCACGATGTCCAGCGTGACGCCGGGCTTCATCGCAAGCCGGGACAGCGCCGTGCCGCCGAGGCTGATGTTCTGGGTCAGGTCGAGGGTGAGGGTGCCCGGCGTGACCACCGCGCTGGCAACATCGAGGGCGAAGTTGAGCTGATCGAGGGTGGCGACGCTGGTTGGCATGATCACAACGTCAGTGCCACCGGATGCAGCAGGCACCAGCGTGAATGTCGATCCGGCGGCGGGGGCGGCATTCATCGGCAGCTTGACGGTGGTGCCGTTGGCCGTCACCGCCAGCGTGTTGCCGGCATCGACGGTCACGGTGGCGGCGGCACTGTAGGTCACAGTTGCAAGGTCGAGCGTATCGCCCGCCGCGAAACCGCTGAGCAGGTGGCCGAAGGTGGCGATGGTGCCGGTGGTGGTCAATTCGGCCGCGGCGATGCGCAGCGTGGCGGGGCCGGCGAAACCGATGGTGCCGGTGCCGTCGATGGTCTGGGTGAAGGTCTGGCCGTTCAGCAGCAGCACGCCATTGTCCACAATGGCCGCACTGCTCGCGATGCTCGCACCCTGGCCCAGTGACAGGGTTGCGCCGGCGTTGATGGTGGTGGCGCCCGCATAGGTGTTGGCGGCCTGCATCAGCAGCGTGCCGCTACCGCCGACGGTGACGCTGATCGTGCCCTTGCTGTAGCTGGCCGGGCCGGCATAGCCGATGGCGGCGGCCGAGGCGGTGTCGTCACCGATCACGCCGCCCAGGGCTATCGTGCCGGCGGGCGTGAAAGTGAGGGCGTTGTTGCCCTGGAAATAGATGCCGGCGCCGAAGGCGTGGCCGGCCTGGAAGCCGGTGCCGGCGATGGCGGTGGCCGCAGCGATGGTGGACGCGCCGGTGACGGTGAGTGATGCGCCGGCCTGGACGAAGATATCGCCGCCCGCGGCAAGGCCGCCGCCGCCGCCGAGGCTGCCGAGGTGAAGGCGGCCGGCGGCACCGGCACCGAACCCGCCATTGGCGGAGAAACTGCTGCCGTACCCGCCACCGCCGCCAAAGCCGCCGGTCCCGCCCCGCAAAATGCCGCCGCCGCCGCCGCCGCCGAATCCGCCCGATCCGCCGAGGAGACTGCCGCCGCCGCCGCCACCAA
>CAIPLM010000249.1 GCA_903865895.1 uncultured Rhodospirillales bacterium
CTCATCGATCACTGCTGCGATGCATGGAACAAACTCGAAGCCCAACCGTGGCGCATCATGTCCATCGGACTGCGCGATTGGGCGCATGGGTTCTGATCAGTGAGCATTGGTATTAGGAGAGAAACACGATGACCAATCCCCGCTGGAAGCACCGCCCGGAAGGCTCGACCTGGGGCGACTGGGGCCCGGATGACGAGTTGGGGCGGTTGAATCTGCTGACGCCGGCGAAGGTGTTGCAGGGGATTGCCGAGGTGAAGACGGGGCGGGCGTTTTGTTTGAGCCTGCCGCTCGACTATCCGGGCGGGGCGGTGTTGAGCCCCAGGCGGCATCCGCCGGAGTTGCGGCCGACGATGCGCGACGGGTTGCCGAACATGAATGTGCCGTTGCGGTGCTTTGATCCGACGGCGACGGATATTGTGAGCGATGACCAGGTGGTGCTGACGCTGCAGTATTCGACGCAGTGGGACACGCTGGCGCATGTGGGCCAGATGTTCGATGCGGATGGCGATGGGTATCCGGAGGATGTGTACTATAACGGGTTCCGGCCGGGGCATGACGTGGTGGGCAGCGTGATGTGGGATCGGGCGGGCAAGCCGACGCCGACGGCGAGCGGGAAGCATGTCGGCGCGAAGCATCTGGGGGTGGAGAAGATCGCCGAGACCTGCGTGCAGGGGCGGGGGGTGATGATCGATCTTGCGGCGCATTTCGGGCGCAGCGGGCATGTGGTGGGCTACGAGGATTTGATGGGGATCCTCGAGAAGGACAAGGTGGTGGTGGAGCAGGGGGACATGGTGTGTTTTCGCACCGGGTTCGCGGAACTGCTGCTGGAGATGAAGAAGCAGCCGGATCGGGACGTGTTGTTCAACACCACCTCGGCGCTGGACGGGCGGGATCAGCGGCTGCTGCAATGGATCACCGATAGCGGTGTGGTGGCGCTGTTCGCGGATAATTACGCGGTGGAGGCCAATCCGGCGCGGGCGTGCATGGATGCGTACTGCGCGACGTTGCCGCTGCACGCGCATTGCCTGTTCAAGCTCGGGGTTTACCTGGGCGAGATGTGGTATTTCACCCAGTTGGCGGATTGGCTGCGGGAGAATGGGCGCAGCCGGTTTCTGCTTACCGCGCCGCCTTTGCGGCTGCCGGGCGCCGTCGGGTCGCCGGCGACGCCGGTGGCGACGGTTTAGGCTCGGGGAGACGCGGGTCCTTGCCGGTGATCTTCTCGATCAGGCCCTCGTAGGCGGCGAGGTAGGCGCCCATGTCGAGATGTTTTTCGGCATAGGCGCGAGCGCCTTTGCGGATTTTGGTGGCGAGCTTGGTGTCCTCGAGGATCTCGACGATGCGGGTTGAGAGCTTGGCGGGGTCAAGACAGTCAGTGAGGACGCCGGTTTTGCCGTCTTCAATGAATTCGCGGACGGGGGCGACATCGGAGCCGATGATGGCGCAGCCGCAGGCCATGGCTTCGCGGAGGGACCATGAGAGCACGAAGGGGTAGGTGAGGTAGACGTGGGCGTCTGAGCGTTGGAGGAGTTTGACGTGGGTGTCGTAGGGGACCTGGCCGGGCATCAGGACGCGGCTGGCGTCATACTTGCCGGCGATTTCGCGGGACATGAATTCGCGCCAGGTCATGTTGGCGATGCGGGCGCCGTAGCTGACCTCGTCACCGCCGAGCATGACCACCTTGACGTCTGGCCGGGCCTGGAGGAGGGCGGGCAAGGCGCGCATCATGGTGTGGAAGCCGCGATAGGGCTCCAGGTTGCGGGCGACGTAGGTGACGAGTTTGTCTTCGGGGTTGATGGTGAAGTCGTTCACCACCAGTGGCTTCTGGCGCGCCGAGGGGTCGGGCTTGCAGATGTCGAGCTGCACGCCTTCGGGCAGCAGGGCGATCTGGCGCTGCGCCCAATCGGGGTAGAGCGAGCGCTGCCATTCCGTCGGCGATTGGCCGTGCTGGTTGAGGGTAAGGGCCAGGTGGTTGATGGAGTTCATCGCCCGCACGCGGGGGAACTGGTCGGGCGCGGAGGGGTATTCGGGGTCGAACCCGACATCGGCGCCGGCGGTCTCGTAGTAGAATTCGAAGTAGCCGAGGATGGGGGTATTGGGGAATACGTCCACCAGATTGAGCAGTTCGCCCCAGCCGTGGTGCCCGATGATGATGTCGGGCTCAAAGCTGAGCTGCTTAAGATTGGCGGCCATGCGGGCGACGGCGTCAGCGCGCGTCATCGCGAGCTGGAGGTCACGGATGTTGGGGTGGATGCCATCCGGCGGGGGGGTCTTCACGTGGTAGTTCACACGGCGGATGCCGGGGATATTGTTTGAGTTCGGCTCGGTGATGAACGCGACCTCGTGCCCCGGCGCTCGGATGAGGTGACGGATGATGTGGAGGTATTGGCCGGGAAAGTTCTGGTGGACGAAAAGGAATTTCACGCGAACGTCTCGCCGGCAATACGGGATGGAACGTGGGCGCGGCCGCGGGGCGGCCGCGCCTTGCTCATTTGCGCTTGCTGCCGGCCTTGGCCGACGGCTTGCGGGCGGACGGCACCTCGGCGGCAGGCACCTCGGCGGCAGGCTCCGCGGGCGCAGGCTCCGCCGGCGCGGCGCCTTTGGGGGTGATCACGATGGTCATCGACTCCAGGGAGGCGAGGCTTTCGGACTGGCATGCCTCGCCGGCCTCGACCGGGCCGGTCTCGGTGCCGTCCACGAAGGTGGCCGAATAGGAGCAATCGAACGCCTCCGCCGCCGCACCGCGCAGACGGAGGCGCAGGCCGAGCAGGGGGAGGGACATGCCGCGGCTGCCGCAGAACTGCCCGCCATCCACCCAGGGGGATAGCCAGTCGCGACCGAGCACCGCCTGGTATTCGATATCGCTGACCGCGATGCCGTTGGTCGGCGCGACAGCGAAGCCCTCGATCCAGCGGGCGCTGCCTTTGTCACCCAGCGGCTCGCCGAGCATGCCGCCGACATCGCCGCGGCCGGCGATATGGGCAACCATGTCCATCACCTTGGGCTGGGCGGCCGGCGCTGGGGCAGCGGCCGGGACCGGGGTGCCGGGCTGCTGGGCCGTCATCGCCGCGCCGGATGGCGGGGCAGTATCGGTCAGCCGCAGAACCTGGAGATTGGGCGCTCCGCCTTCGACAACGCTTGGCGCCTGATAAACCGTGACGAGCACCTGGGCCGGCCCGGAGCTCACGCGCACCAGGGCCGCGTCGCCGAAGGGCGTCATCCAGCCATCTTCCCGGAACGTGGAGATGGTGACCGCCTCCGGCCGCCCGATCGGGCCGGGCGGCAGCGAGACGCGCACCCCGGGCAGCCCGGTCGCCACATCGGCTACCTTGGAGGGATTGCATACGATGCAAAACAGGCCGGTATCCAGCGTCATCAGATGCCCGGAGACACGGAGTTCGTTGACCAGTTTCTGCGGCCGATCGGCAGTGGTTTCGGACATTCGCGTCTCTATGTTCCTGAAGTGCGATGGTGAGGACAGATGTATGTAGGTTTCGGTGCGCGGCTATACGGTATTCGTGCTGCGGTGATAAGCGTTTAGCATAGGCCGTTACGCCCCCGCAGCCCAGCGGAGCCCAATAAACGCAGAGTTGATCGCTGCCGGCGGCAATCCGAGTGGCAGCAGCCACCCTCGGCCGGTTTTGCGAATTCGTTCCCCGATGGCGCCAAGGTCGAACGCCGCGACACACAGCCCTGCCCGCCACGCCAGACCCAGGGTGAAACACCAGGTCTCCGGCCAGATCGACGGCTGCCACGCCATGTCCAGGTCATGGGCACGAATCAAGCCAATGGCCTCCGATTCCTTGTATGGCCCGGTGACGAAAACGTGTCCGGTTTCGATCAGCCGCTGATCGTCATGGGTATGCCCGATGACGGTAAAATGCAGGTTAAGCCGCCGGGCCGCGGCATTGCGGGCGCAAGCCAGCAAGACGTCGTATCCCTTTTCGGTGCCGATGCCGCCGATCACCGCGATGCGCTCCGGCGCCCGCTGCAAGAGCCGCGCCGGCGGGTAGGTGGTATCATCCTCCAGCGGCTCGACGATCGGTGCGACATCGGGGAAATGCCGGCGCATCCGAGCGGCGACATCCTCAGAGGGTACCACGATGCGGCGCGAGCGGCGTAGATCCGCCGCCGAGCGGCCGCGTAGCGCACGAACGCCGATCGTCTCGGCCAGATTGCTCCCGGCATCGCGAACGCAGGCATCGCAGACCGCAGGATTTTCCGGCTCGCCACAGTAGCGGCTGTCGCGCCCGACCAGGCTGATGCGCGGGCAGAATGCCGCGTAATCATGCACGAAGGTCTCAACCGGAATGTCGAGCTTGGTTGCGAGCCGCAACACGGCGTGGTCGTGGCCGAGGAGATGATGCACCTCGATGCACTCCGGCCGGTCGCCGCGCAGTAATCGGGTGAGGGCGGCGAGGTCATCGGGCAGGCGGAAGCGCAGGTTGGGAAAACACGGCGAATCGGCCGGCAGCCCGCCCTCCTCGACAACGCAGACGCCGGGGAGATAGGCCGGCACGCCCTCGGTCGTCATCGCCGAGCGCAGCACGATGGCGCGCCCGCCGGCCGCGCGAATGGCGATGCTGCGCTCCCGGATCACCCGTTCAACGCCGCCGCCGCTGGCGTGGGTGAGGAGCAGCACCGCGTGGTCCTTGCGCGCCATCCGCCACCGTTGCAGGTCAATCCGCCTGCGCGCCTCCGCGAGAGGATCCTCGGCCTGGAATGCGGCGATCAGCCGGTGATAGCCGGGGTGCGTGCGCTCGAGCACCGAGAGGTTGCGCTCGATGAGTTGCTCGCGCGCGGTGCCGAAGGACTGCCCGCCGACATGGGCGACGAACACGCCGGGCGCCGCGACGTGGCGCCAGCCGAGATGGCGGGCACGGATGCAGAAATCATTCTCCTCGCCATAGCCTTGGGCGAAGAGGTCATCGCGGAACAGGCCGGTCTCCGCCAAGCATTCCCGGCGGATGTACATACAGAACCCGACGGCGCTGGGGATCTCCACCGCAGCCCCACGATTGGCCGCAGCGGCCCAGCGTGCCATGCGGCGCAGCTCATCACGGCCGGGTACCGGATTCCCGCCAGCGACGTTCGGATAGCTCAGGATCGTCGCATCATTGGACAGGGGCGTCGCCGAGCCGACATCGGGGGTGGCATGCACCACCGCGCCGAGAGCTTCGAGCCAGCCTGGGGGCACGATGGTGTCGCTGTTGAGCAGCACCACATCATGCGGCGCCGCGAGAGCCAGGGCGGCGCGAATGCCGGAGTTGGCGGCGCCGGGAAAGCCGCGGTTGAAGGGATGGCGGATCACCCTGATCCGCCGGTCACCGCGATGGCGACGTGCCAGGGCGGCGATCTCCGGATCCGGCGAGGCGTCATCCACCACGATGACCTTGGTGCCCTCCGGCATGGTGTCCAGCACCGCGGACAGGCACTGCCGCACCAGATCGGCACGGCCATATACCGGCACAACGACGGCTACCTTGCGGTCCGGCCGCGATGGGCAGTTCACCGCCACGCCCCGCACATCCGCCGGCACGCTGGACAGTTGCGCAATATCCGCCAGTTCGGCCGCCTCGCGGGGCATGAGCGCGGGGAAGCGCCCGGCCACCGCCCGAGCCGCGGCCATCGCACCCTGCTGCTCGCCGAAGGGCGTGAGCGGGCTACCGAGCAAATGCCGGCCATTCTCGGCCATCACCGCGACCGGACCGCTCTGCCCGGCAAGCATCGCCGGGGTCAGGCGAAATCGCCTGGGGCGGGAGAGCGGTGTGCGCGCCACCATGTCCTGATCATCGGCGACAAACTCCTGGATCACCCGCCCGGGCGCGCCATCCGGCCCGAGCTCCCGTAACAGCAGCCGCGGGTTGCCTTCGGGTGCTCCAGGATGCCAGGCCCAGCCCTCGATCGTCCCATCCGCCGCGGCCCGCACCACGCCTTCGACACTGCGGATATCGCCGATCCGGATCGGACTGCCCAGCAAATGCTGCCCGCCCGCCATCACCTCCAGCAACCGGACATCGGGGGGAACGCGGCGGGGCCGGCCGCGCGCCGGCGCGCCATCGAGACGCATCACCACCGAACGTGCAGTCCCGCCGGCACGCCGCACCAGGATGGCGCCGTCCTGGCCAATGGCGCACCAGCCCGGCGCGCCAGCCGCCGCAGCGATGGCATCGGCAAGGCCCGGCAGATGCGGGGCAGCCGGCATCATATGCCCCGCAAAAGCGCGCGCCATCGCCGCCGCGGCGGTCTCCACGGCGCCGACGCGATGGCGGATGGTTGCCAATGCGAGCCACACCTCCCGGATGTCACCCTCCCGCGCCAAGCCCTCAAGCAGTTCGATCGCCGGTCCGAGCACGCCGGCCTGCATGCGGGCGGAGGCCAAGGAGAGGGTGATCGCCGCATCGCCCGGCGCTAGGCGATGGGCACGCTCCAGCCAGGGCAAGGCGTCGGCCGGGGGCCCGCCCACCAATGCCGCCTGGCCCTGGCGCCACGCCGCGGACGACAGCTCCTGCAACCATTCCGAGCGCGTCTTCACCGGCGCAACGCGGGATCTCCACCGATTGCCGCTGGCATCGAGCGGTTCGGTAACCGCACGATCCGCGAATGACTCGACGGGCGATGCGCCAGCCGGGTCGTCGGTCACGCGGCCGGTTGCCCCGCTGGGGCGGCAGCCGGGGCCGGCACGTCGAGCGCGGCGAAATCCCCTTGCGCTTCGGCGAGGCCGAGCTGAATGGCCTGGGTGAACCAGAAGCGCGCCTCGTCGAGATTGGCATCGCCGGCCAGGCCGCGGGCGAGATAACGGCCCAGCATCATCATCGCATAGGCATGGCCACGCTCCGCCGACATGCGGAACCAGCCTTGCGCCGCCACCCGGTCCCACGGAACATCATGGCCGCCGCCGAGCATCGCGCCCATCGCGAACATCGCGCCGACATGCCCGCCCTTGGCCGCGCGTTCGAAGAATTCCAGCGCCTTGGGATGGTCCTTGTCGCCGCCCACCCCGTTCACCAGCAACTCGGCATAGGCCACGAGCGCATCGAGCATGCCCGCTTCGGCCGCCTTGCCGATCCACACCCGGCCCTCCGCCGGATCCGCTGCGGTGCCGCGACCCTCGATCAGCATTCGGCCGTACCAGTACTGGGCATTGACCACCGATGGCGCGGCGCGGCGTAGCCACACCAGGGCCTGCGCATCATCCTTTGTCACGCCGACGCCCTCGGCAAGGCAGATACCGTAATTATAGGCGCCGACGAGGTCCCCGCCATTGGCCTCCTTCTCGAACCACTCGCGCGTGCGCTGCGCCTCCTCGGGCGCGGCCTCGCGTTGCAGAGCGAGTGTTGCGAGGTCGTAGCGTGAGGTTACGTCCCCCCCCTCGGCAGAGATCCGGAACCACCGGGCGGCTTCCTCGGGGTCCTTCGGAATTCCATTACCGTTGAGGTGCATCAGGCCGAGTGCCCGGGCCGCCGCACGGTGGCCGCCCTCGGCCGCGCGGCGATACCACATGCCGGCCTCGGCAAAGTTCGGCGGTAGGTCGCCACCCCTGGCATAGAGATCCCCAACCAAGGCGGCGGCATCGATGTCGCCCTGCAGCGCTGCGCGGCGCAGCCAGGATTCGCCCTCCTGCGGGTCCTTCGTCGTGCCGCCGCGCCCGTCGAGCAGGAACAGCCCGTAGCGCGCCTGCGCCGCCCGCAATCCGCGCACCGCGGCCTCGCGATAGAGCTCGACGGCCGCCTTAGGATCCGCCGGCGTACCTTGTCCCTGCTCGGTCATCGCGCCCAGCAGATAGAAGCCAGTGGCCAACCCCCCCGCCGCCGCGAGGCGCATCCACTTGATAGCCTCCTCATAGAGGGTCGGGTCGTCCTTGCGCAGCAAAGCCAAGCCGTAGCCGAGATAGCCTTGCGGACAATCGGCCTCGGCGGACAGCTTGTAGAGCCGCTCCGCTTCGTCGAGGTTGCGGAGCGTCTCCGGCCCGGCGGTAAGGATGTAGCCCAGCAGCGCCAGACCGTCCGGTGCGTTGGCCTCGGCGGCCTTCCGCGCCCACACGATCGCACGCTCGAAATCGGGCTGGCCGAGTTCCTGCGCCCCGAACAACGCGGCGGATGGCCGCGCACGCGAAACGTCGGCCGCTTCGGCTGCACGGCTCGGCTCCGCCCCCATCGCGCCTTGCAGGAACAAAGCCGCAAGCAGCGCGGCAGCATCCATATTGCCCCGCCCCGCCGCACGCTCCAGCCAGAATGCCCCGTCGCGCACACTCCCTGGCACACCGGCCCCTTGCAGGTAGGCGCGTCCGACCAGGAATTCGGCACGCTCGTTACCCGCCTGCGCCAGCGGCGTGAGCTGGGCAAACGCGCCGACGGCGTCGCCGGCCGCGAGCATCGCCTCCGCCCGTTTCACGCGCGCTGCCGGCGACGCAAAACGGCTGCTGACCTTGCTGAGAAGTCCGCTCATACCCGAAATGCCCCGGCCTTACGCTGATACATCATGGCTCACGATAGGCTTCCGTCACCGACGGCACCACGCGCGAGAAGAGATATTCGACGAACGTGCGATACCCAACGAGGATATCCGTTTGACCGGACATACCCGGTGTTATTTTGAAGTAGCTCGGCAGATGGTGCAGAGTATTCTCCTCCATCTTGACCCGCACTTTGTAATAGAGCGTTCCGAACGCCTGCTGGGAATTCGTGATGCCGACAGGCTGCGACAAGGCGTTGTACGGGCTGCGTGACGCATCCGGCTGGATCGAAATGACCCTGCCCACCATCGTGCCATGCGTGGCATAGGGGAAGGCATCAAACTTGATCGCCGCGCGCTGGCCGACCGCAACGAACCCCGCATCGGTCGAGTCAACCACCGCCTCGGCCACATAGTCGGTCTCCTTTGGCGTCAGGGAGACGACTTGGGCCCCCAACTGCACCACGGAGCCCACGTTGGCGACGGCAACGTCCATCACCGTGCCATCGAATGGCGCACGCAGCTCGATCAACGACAGGGCGTGGTTGGCGCGCGTCAGCGAATCCTGCAAGCCGGCGAGCTTGTCGCTCTGATCCTTCAGTGCCTGGGAAGTCTGGCTCTGCCAAGTCTGCCAGGCGGCATCGCGATCGGCGATCTTGGCGGCAAGCGAACCGCGGATCTGCTCAAGCTGTGCCTTTGCTACGTCCCTCAACCGTACCGCTTCGGCCCGCTGGTCCGCTGCGGAGATTGTGTTCAGCTGGCTTCCCACGCCGAGCCGCTCGAGATCGCGCCGCTTGTCCTCGGTCTTCGCGGCATATGCGAGCCGCTCACTATACTGGCGCAGGTCCCCCTCGGCCTGCATCAGTTGCGCCTGCAACGCCGCAATTTGCTGCGCGAAGCTCTCCATCTGAAACGTGATCTCGGCGTGCCGCTGGGTATAGAGCTGCGCCTGGACCTCGCCGTGCTTGGTGCCGTCCGAAAGATACAGCCGCCCGTCGAACTCCGCGCGCAACCGGATCGTCTCCTGCGTCAGCGAGGCGACCTGATCCTGATAGGACAGCACGTCGGCGGTCGTATTCGTTGGATCGAAGGTGACCAGCAAATCGCCCTTGTGGACCGGCTGGCCCTGCTGGACGTAGATTTTCCGGACAATGCCCGCATCAATCGCCGCCAAGCCGGTCGACGGCTCGGTCGCGACGATGCCCATCGTCCCACTCACGACGCGGTCAACCGGCATGAGCGTCAAGATCAGCATCAACGCCATGAACATCGTGAAGATGATGTACGTCGTGTAGCGGGACCGCATCGGCACCGGCATGGCGAGCTGTGCGGCCGCGGGCGATTCGTATTCGAGAACCACCCGCTCGGTGCGTTCCGCCTCCAGCATCTCCGCGCCATCGGCTTTGCCCAGCCGGAGGCTCACGCCACGTGAGGCGCGCGTCACCTGCCGGGCGGCAGTGGTCACGTTCTTTGTCGGTTCGGCCATAGGTCTCGACCTCTCTCAGGAACCGACGCTTGTCGACAAGGCCGCACGGGCACTTGAACGGAAGCTTTCCATATGACGGTTCTGTTGTTGCCAGAGCTGACGGTAAATCGTGCAGGTCTCCAGCAACTGGTTATGCGGCCCGATATCCACCATCTTGCCGCGGTCGAGTACCATGATCATGTCGCTGTCCACGAGTGAGGAAAGACGGTGGGACACGATGACCATCGTGCGATTGGCGGCGATGCGCGAGATGTTTGCGTTCACCAAGGCCTCGCTCTCCGGATCCAGCGCGCTGGTGGCTTCGTCGAGGATGAGGATGCGCGGATCATGGATCAGTGCGCGGGCAATGGCGAGGCGCTGGCGCTGGCCGCCGGAGAGGTTGGGCGAGCCTTCTTCCACCACGGTTTCATAGCCCTGCTGCATGCGCTCGATAAACTCCTCGGCGCCGGCCAGGCGGGCAGCACGCACCGCATCAGTCAAGGTGAGGCCCGACCGCCCGGCCAGCAGGTTGTCGCGCACCGTGCCGCGGAACAGGAAGTTCTCCTGCAACACCACACCGAAGCTGCGACGCAGATGGCCGAGATTGATTTCCCTCAAATCGACGCCATCGATCTTGATCTGCCCCTCGTATTCCCGGTTGATGCCCTGCAGCAAACGCGTGATCGTCGATTTGCCGGAGCCGCTTCGCCCGACCAACCCGAGCACGGTACCGGGGGGGACCTCGAAGGATATGTCATCGAGGGCCCGCGTCTTCGTGCCAGGATAGGTGAACTTCACCCCGCGGAAGGCAATCGCCCCCTCGAAACGTGGGCGTAGCCCGCTGCCAGGATTAAGTGTCTCGGGGCGGTTGTTGAGCACCAGGCCCACCATCATCACGGAAGCGCGCAGCTCCTCAATGTCCTGCAGCAGCTTTGACAGCGCGATCAGGGGTGACGAGACACGATTGGCGATCATCATGAAGGCAACGATGTGCCCCGAGGAAACGTCAACCCCGCTGATCGAGAGATAGGCGCCTACAAGCAACACACCACGGGTCATCAAGGTATCGAAGGGCGACACCAGGGTCTCTGGCCAGTTCGAGATATCATCGAGCCGGCGCTTCCAATACGATGCATCGGCGGCGCGCCTGTCCCACATCTCCCGCTGCGCTGATTCCAGGGCCAGCGATTTGATGGTGCGGATGCCGTGCAAGGTTTCGACCAGCACGATGTTCTTCTGCACTTCGAATTCCAGCCACCGCGCATAGGTACGGCGGATCGGCTTGATGAACGAACTGATGATCATCGCCATGACGCCGCCCAGCCCGACCACCATCCAGGCCATCGGAACGCTCATCCAGAACAGCACGGGCAAGACGACCAACAGGTTCATGATGTCGAACATGGTCGTGAGCATCTTGCCGGTAACGAAACCCCTCACCTTGCCGGTCTGCGCGATGAGATAGCTGATCCGGCCGGTCGGAGTGCGTTCGAAATAATCGATCGGCAGGCCGAGCAGGCGTTTGAAGACGAACAGGTTCATCTTGATATCAAGGCGCAAGGCGACGATCGCCGACAACTGGCGCCGGACGTAGCCCAGCAGAGCCTCGAAAAAGAGAATCGCCAGAAGCAGGGCGGCCGTCATCCAGAGGGTCGCCAAAACGCGGTAGCTCATGACCTTGTCGATGATGATCATGATCATCAGCGCCGGAACCATCGACACGAACGACAGGACCACACCGCCCATCATCAGGTCGGAAATGATACGCCCTTCGGCGAGCACGACGCGGGCAATCCACCCCATGTCCCATGGCTCATTATCGGCACGCGACTGACGATCCGGACGGATCAGCAAGGCCTCGCCGGACCAGAGCTGGGACAGGCGGAGTTCGTCGACCGCGACACCTTCCTGCTCGGTCTCGATCTCGGGGTCCTTGAGCCAGACCACGTTCCGCACCGAATCGGGGCGGATCATCATCGCGCCCGTGCCGTCCTTCATCAACAGGATGACTGCCCCCGGGGAGGTCATCTTGACGAGCTGCCGCCACGTCAACTGGGCCGCCTTGCACCAGAGCCCGCTCTGGGAGACCCATTCGGCCAGCGCCGCCGGCGAGGGCGCCTCACCGGGGCTGATCCGCAAATCCTCGCGCGACAAGTCAGCGCCCTGCTCGCGGGCACCGGCGACTATGGAACGCAACCGAAGGTCGAGCGGCGTATGCACGCTCTCTGCTCCGGGTTCGTAGCTCGGATCACGCGGATCAGGATCAGGCGAAGTCACCGAAGGGGAGTCCAAAATCGTAACCTCATCTTGCTCGCCGCATCGCGGCTATGCGGCATCAATTCCGCCGCGTTCATACATTGATCGAGCGAAGCCCAATCGCCGGTGTCGCCATCCTCGCCACCGTGTGAAATCTCCGCAATCTAACAAAAATTGTCATCAAGCCTTGCTGGCGGCCGGACCGACCATGAACTCCTTATACTGCGTTCACGTCCCACCCCCAAGCGCGCCGGATGATTGCGGGTATAACATATCCATGAACCGGATATTATTAAACCAACCGGCACCCTATGTAGCGGGAGGTTTACAGCTTCCGGCGACACAACTCTGTTCACGACGCCGTGATTGCGGGTGCAATCAAGGTTGCTGTGAAAGCGCAGAATTGGCTGTTGCCCTCCATCGAGGCATAATGCCCCTCAGCGCGAACGATCTCTCGGACGACAATCTCAACAGGTGACCTGGCATGCAGCAGTTGATAATCGGCGACACGGGGCGGGACGTGGTCGTTTGGCAACGCTTCCTGGTGTCCATCTGGTTCGCCCAACAGGACGAAATGCTGCACGGCGTCTTTGACGAGGCGACCGACACTGCGACCCGGGCTTTCCAGACCACCAACGGCCTGCATGATACCGGGATCGTGGACCGGCTGACCTGCGAGGCGGCCGAAGCTCAAGGACTGAAAACAGTCGATACATCAGTAAGCTGGCTGCCATCGATCGGCACCTTAGTGTGGCTCACATGCCTTGTTGTCCTCACGAGCGTGAGTCTTGTTTCGATTCTGCAGGTGACCCCGACGATTCTTGCGTCGGGCGGAAAGGTTGTGCTGCCGGTGCCGCCCCAGTTTTTCGGCAATTCGCCCCCGGTCAAGCAATGCCCCGGATGGTTCTGCTGACGCGGAGCAGCCCCGTTCAATCCGCGACGTAACGCCCCGACACAAACGCATCCGTTACAATCGCGTCCAGCACAGCGGCCCTGCTCCCCTCATCGACATCGACGACCACTCGGGCAAATTGCGGCCGGCCCGACCGCGCGCGATGCACGTAGGCCGCCGTCAGGGCGCGAGCCCAGGCCGATCGGCCGCAGCACTGGCAAGCCGCGTGATGCCCGGTGAGGCCACTGGGAGTGCTGACAGCGATGCGCACGACACCGGGAGGTGGCACAAAATCGTGATCCGTCAGAACAGCGTCCCCCGCCCGCGCGCAGGATGACAGGCCGATAACAACAGGAACGCGCGACTCGCTGGCATCAATCATATGCTAGACATAAGGATATCTTTATACGATAACAAGTCATGGAAACCCTGCTGACCGCGCTTCGCGCCGCCGCCGAACCGACGCGCCTGCGCCTGCTGGCGTTGGCGGCCGGCGGACAATTTTGCGTGATGGAGTTCGCCGAAATCCTCGGACAGTCCCAGCCGCGCCTCTCGCGCCACCTGCGCCTGCTTGGCGAGGCCGGGCTGCTGGAGCGGGCGCGGGAGGGGGCCAATACCTGGTTCACCCTGCCGCCGGCCGAGAGCGATGCCGGATCGCTGGTCCGCTCGCTGCTCGCCCGCATCCCCGAGAATGACGAGGCGCTGGCCGCCGACCGGCGCCATGCGGCCCGTGTGCTGGCGGAGCGGGCCCGGGCGGCATCTGAGGCATTCCAGCGCACCGGGGCCGATTGGGACGAGATGCGTGCCCTTAATCTTGCGGCCGCCGATGTCGAGCGGGCGCTGCTCGACCTGCTGCCCCCCGCCGCCATCGGCCGGATGCTCGATATCGGCACCGGCACCGGCGCCCTGCTGGAACGGCTCGCTCCCCGCGTCTCCTCCGCCCTCGGCGTCGATGCCAGCCGGACGATGCTGGCCCTCGCCCGCACCCGCCTCGCCAAGCCTGGCCTCGACCATTGCTCCGTCCGCCATGCCGATATGTACCGCCTGCCGCTGGCCGATGCCGGGTTCGATCTCGTGGTGCTGCAAATGGTGCTGCATTACGCCGAAGACCCCTCGGGCGTGCTCGCCGAGGCCGCCCGTGTGCTGCGTCCCGGCGGCCGCGTCGTCGTCGTCGATCTCGCACCGCATGCCGATACCGCGGTGACCACCCGCCTCGCCCATCGCTGGCCCGGCTTCTCCGATGCCGCGATGCTCGAAACTTTTGCCCAGAACGGCCTCAGCATCCACGCCGCGCAAACCGTGCGCGGCCCGCTCGATGTCCGCATCTGGTCCGCCGGCCATGCTGGCCTCCCCGCCCCTGCCGACCTTGCCATGGAAGCCACGCGATGACCCGTCTCCCCCTGCTCGATGCCCTCCGCGAGCGCGTCCTCCTCGCCGATGGCGCCACCGGCACCCATTTCCAGGCGATGACCTTGGACATCGATCGCGACTACTGGGGCCAGGAGAACTGCACCGATATCCTTTGCCTCTCCCGCCCCGACCTGGTGCGCGAACTCCATCGCGGCTTCTTCGCCGCCGGCGCCGATATCGTGGAAACCAACAGCTTCGGCGGCTCCCCGATCACCCTCGGCGAATTCGGCCTCTCCGATCGCGCCTTCGAGCTCAACAAGCGCGCCGGCGAACTGGCGCGCGAGGCGGCCGAAATGTTCGCCGATGACCGTCCCCGCTACGTGCTCGGCTCCATCGGCCCCGGCACCAAGCTGCCCTCCCTCGGCAACATCGCGTACGACCCGCTGGAAGACGCCCTCGCCGAGCAGGCCCGTGGCCTCATCGCCGGCGGCGTCGACGCGATCCAGATCGAGACCTGCCAGGACCCCCTGCAGATCAAGGCCGCCATCAACGGCGCCAAGCGGGCCCGCGCCGCGGCCGGCACCACCACGCCGATCTTCGTCTCCGTCACCGTCGAAACCACCGGCACCCTGCTGGTCGGCCCCGACGTCCCGGCGGCGGCGACCATCGTGCATGCGCTCGATATCCCCGTCCTCGGCCTCAACTGCGCCACCGGCCCGCAGGAAATGGCGGAGCATGTCCGCTGGCTCGCCGCCAACTGGCCCGGGCTGATCTCGGTGATGCCCAACGCCGGCCTGCCGGAACTGGTCGACGGCCAGGCCCATTTCCCCCTCGCCCCCGATGCCATGGCCTCCTGGCTCGAACGCTTCGTGGCGGAAGACGGCGTGAACCTCATCGGCGGCTGCTGCGGCACGACCCGCGCCCACATCTCCGCGCTCGACGCGATGCTCAAAAGGCGCGGCGAACCCCGCCCCGCCCCGGTCGAGCGCCGCTCCATCTGGGTCCCCTCCGTCGCCTCGCTCTACCAGGCCGTGCCGCTGCGCCAGGAGAACGCCTTCTTCGCCATCGGCGAGCGCTGCAACGCCAACGGCTCCAAGAAGTGGCGCGAGCTGCAAGAGAAGGCCGACTGGGACGGTTGCGTCGCCATGGGCCGCGAGCAGATCGACGAGGGCTCCCACAGTCTCGATATCTGCACCGCCTTCGTCGGCCGCGACGAAATCGCCGAGATGAACGAGGTGATCACCCGCTTCACCGCCTCGGTGAACTCCCCCCTGGTGATCGACAGCACCGAAACCCCGGTGCTCGAAGCCGCGCTCAAACTCCACGGCGGCAAGGCCATCATCAACTCCATCAACTTCGAGGACGGAGAACGCGCCGCCGCCGATCGCATGACTCTCGCCCGCCGCTTCGGCGCCGCGGTGATCGCCCTCACCATCGACGAAAAGGGCATGGCCAAAACCGCCCGGGAGAAGCTCGACGTCGCCGCCCGCCTGGTTGATTTCGCCTGCACCCAGCACGGCCTCCCGCAATCCGACCTGATGATCGACCCGCTGACCTTCACCATCGCCACCGGCAACGAGGACGACCGCAAGCTCGGCGAATGGACGCTCGACGGCATTCGCATGATCCGCGATCGCTTCCCCGATGTGCAGATCGTGCTGGGCCTCTCCAACATCTCCTTCGGCCTCAACCCCGCCGCTCGCGCTGTGCTGAACTCCGTCTTCCTCGATCACGCCGTCCGCGCCGGGATGACCGGGGCCATCGTCCACGTCTCGAAAATCCGCCCCCTCCACCAGATCGCCGCCGAAGAGGTGCAGGTCTGCGAAGACCTCATCTTCGATCGCCGCCGCGAGGGCTACGACCCCCTGCAACGCCTGCTCGAACTCTTCGCCGACCGCAAAGCCGCCGACGCGGTGAAGAAAAAGCGCGCCGAGACCGTCGAGGGCCGCCTCAAGGACCGCATCGTCGACGGCGACCGCAAGGGCCTCGCCGACGAGCTCGACGAGGCGCTGAAAACCCATGCCCCTCTCGCCATCATCAACGACATCCTGCTCGACGGCATGAAGGTCGTCGGCGAGCTGTTCGGCGCCGGCAAAATGCAGCTCCCCTTCGTGCTGCAATCCGCCGAAACCATGAAGGCCGCCGTCGCCCATCTCGAACCCCTCATGGAGCGCGTCGAGGGCCAGGAACGCGGCACCATCGTGCTCGCCACCGTCCGCGGCGACGTGCATGACATCGGCAAGAACCTGGTCGACATCATCCTCACCAATAACGGCTACCGGGTGATCAATCTCGGCATCAAGGTCCCACTGGCCGATATGCTCACCGCCGTGCGCGAGCACCAGGCCCACGCCATCGGCATGTCCGGCCTGCTGGTGAAATCCACCGTGGTGATGCGCGAGAATCTTGAGGAAATGTCCCGTCAGGGCCTCGATGTTCCCGTGCTGCTCGGCGGCGCGGCCCTGACGCGCAACTACGTCGAGGATGATTGCGTCCGCGCCTATGGCTCGGGCCGGGTCGCCTATGCGCGCGATGCCTTCGATGGCCTGCACCTGATGGATCGCGTCACCGGCAACGGCTTCGATGACTATCTCGCCGCCGTGCAGGCCAAGCGCGCCGGCAAGGCCCGCAACACCACCCGCACCCTCGGCCAGGCCGCCCCCGCCGCCTTCCGCCCGGTCGATGTCGCCGCCGTTCGCCAACGGCGCCAGGCCATCACCCGTGACGTGCCCCCGATCGAGCCGCCCTTCTGGGGCGCCCGCATCATCGAGGCCTCGCCCAAGGCGATCGTGCCCTTCGTCAACGAACGCAGCCTGTACCAATTCCAATGGGGCTTCCGCAAACAGGGCCGCTCGCTCGACGAATTCCTCGGCTGGGCCCGCCAGGAACTCCGTCCCGTCATGCGCCGCATGCTCGCCCTCTGCGACGAGCAGGACATCCTCAAGCCGCAAGCCGCCTACGGCTACTGGAAGGCGGCCGGCCAGGGGAATGACCTCATCCTCTTCGAGCAGGACGGCACCACCGAGGCCGCCCGCTTCTCCCTCCCTCGCCAGCCCAAGGCCGATGGCGAGTGCATCGCCGACTTCTTCCGCGACGTCGACGACGCCCCGCGGCAGCGTAGCGCGAGCGGCCATATCGAGCGCGACGTCATCGGCCTGCAAGTCGTCACCGTCGGCCAGAAAGCCTCCGACATCGCCCGCGTCTGGTTCGAGGAAAACCGCTACCAGGACTACCTCTATCTCCACGGCCTCTCCGTCGAAATGGCCGAGGCGATGGCCGAGAACACCCATAAGCGCATCCGCGCCGAATGCGGTTTCGCCGGCGAGGACGATCGGGACTTGGAGAAAATGCTCGCCCAGGGCTATCGCGGCAGCCGCTACTCCTTCGGCTATCCCGCCTGCCCGCGCCTGGAGGACCAGGAGCCGATCCTCAAGCTCCTCGGTGCCGATCGCATCGGCATCTCGCTCTCCGATGAATCCCAGCTGCATCCCGAACAATCCACCAGCGCCCTGGTTGTGCTCAATCCAAAGGCGAAATACTTTTCGGTATGAGGATTCGAAGGAAGGGCTTCTTTTTGAAAAAAGAAGTGCAGCAGCGCTCTCGCGGATCGAAGCCGATCCACTGTCGCTCCCGCCGCCGCTACGCTCCGCTTCGCGTCAGAAGTTTTTTGCTTCTTTTTTTCAAAAAAGAAGCCCTTCTCTTTTATCTTCTCTCCCTCCTCTCCGCCTGCGCCGAACCCCCACCCAACAGCGCCGCCGCCTGCGCGCTGGAGCGTCGCGGCGAGTTCCAGCTCAACTTCGGCGACGGTCTGCCCACCATTCCGGTCACCCTCGATGGGTCCTCCGGCAACCTGCTGTTCGATACCGGCGCCTCGATGACCACCCTGTCCGCAGTGGCGGCAGCGCGGATGGATCTGCTGCACAACGGCAACATGCGCATCACCTCCCACGGCATCGGCGGCAAATCCGAGGCGATCGCCGCGGACGTCGCCCGCTTCCGCATCGGTGACATGGAGCTGCAACGCCGCACCGTCATGGTGATCCCCTTCGAACTGCGCGGCTTCAAGGCCGGCCCGCCCGACGGCCTGCTCGGCTTCGACATCTTCTCGCAGTTTGACGTCGAGTTCGATCTGATGACCGGCCGCGGCACCTTCTACCGCCCGCGCAACTGCCCCTCCGCGGTGCCGAATTGGCTGCTCGCCTCCAACCGCTTCGTCATCCCCAGCACCACCCCCAGCGGCAAACTGCAAATCGAGGTCGAGCTCGACGGCAAACGCCTGGTCGCCACCGTCGACACTGGCGCCGGCGGCACCCTGGTCAGCTCGGCGGCGGCAGCGAAGCTCGGCGTCACCGCCCAGCAACTCTCCTCCGCCCGCGCCATCGCCGGCTACGGCGTGGCCCCAACCGACGTGCAAATGCGCGTCGTGCGTTTCCGCGAACTCCGCGTCGGCCAGGAAACCGCGAAAACCCCCGAACTCGCCATCACCGACCTCCCGCCAGGCGCCGGTGACATGCTGCTGGGCATGAACTACCTGCGCAACCGCAAGCTCTGGATCTCCCTCTCCTCCCGCACCCTCCACCTCAGCATCCCCCAGGCGCAGACGCGTTAAAATTACGATATCGAAACAAAATAGACACAGCAATACCCTCAATCCCGCGGCAATTTTCGCGGCAAAAGCTTCATCGGCTTCCCCTCCAAATTCGGATACCAAAGAATCGCCTCCCGCTCCTTCCGCGTGAGCCAACGGCGCCGCACGACTCCCTCTCCCGCACTCGCGGGCTTGGGCTGCGAAGCAGACCAAGGGTGGGGTGAGGGTAGCGCCCCAGCCTGAGGTGTCGCCTCGTCTCCCTCTCCCGCCCTCGCGGGAGAGGGTCGGGGTGAGGGTGGTGCAGCAACAACAATCTTCGAGCGCTTCCTCACCAACCGCCCCACACACGGCGCATCAATCGCCAGCAGATGACACACCGGCCGCAGCACCCGCTGCGCCTGCGGACACGCCGCAATCAACGCGGACACCTCGGTCCGATTGAGATGATGCCCGATCATGGCAGCCGCCATCCGCACATCCTCACCCAACCGCGCCACCCAACCGAACTCCATCGGCAACCGCACCCGCGGCGCCGCCGACGCGGCACGCACCTCACCAGCCCGCGAAGCCCGCGTCCGAAACACCTCCCCCGCCGCAAACCGCTCCAACACCTTCAGGAAGCGCCACACACTTCGGTTCAGATACCTCTGCACATCCATCGCGCAAGCCGCGCGCGGATGCCCCGTCAGCCGCCACCCCACCAACCCCACCAGCTTGCCCAAAAACCACAGCACCGCCGCCGCCAGATCGGCGGGGAGGCCCGGCAGGGTGCCGGAAGGCGCGGAGGTCGTGGCCACAACATTCATGGCCTTTATAATAATACGTGAGTTAGATCGCCGTCAAGGACAAATATCCATATTCGAAGATTTTTTGCCCCATCACCCCCCGGGCTTCCGGCCGCACACCCCCACGCGCCCGTCCCGCCCTGCCCCCCATCACCCAGCCGCTCCGGTGGATGAACTTCGGCATCTAGCTTTCGCGGCAATCGCATGTAAACTCGAATAATTGCCACTTCGAGCCGCACGGACCCCGCCCATGTCAACCATCCTTGTCACTGGCACCCTTGGAACTCCCGGCGCACTTGCCCTCACGCCAGGCAGTTCGGGAGGCTCAGGCGGGGCCGGCGGCGACGGGAGCGCCACCGCCAGCGTGCCCACGGACGCAGAGAACAGCGCGACGGCCACCGCCGGCCCCGGCGGCAATGGTGCCGGCGGCAGTTCCGCCGGCACCGATCCGGTGACCCACGTCACCACCCCGTACGGCGGCAATGGCGGCGCCGGCGGGAAGGGCGGCAATGCCATCGCTTCCGCCGCCAGCACGACCACCGGGACCACCAACGCCCGAGCCTTCGCAATCGCCAATGCCGGCAACGGCGGCAATGGCGGTGCCGGCAGCCTTGGCACCCCGATCGGCAGCGCCGGACCCGGTGGCAATGGCGGCACGGCAGCCGCCACCGCCACAGCCAAGGCCACGAAGTCCGCCGACGCCACCGCCCAAGCGATGACAACCGGCGGCAACGGCGGCGGCGGCAACATCATCAGCGCGCCCAATCCCCCCCTTATCGGCAGCCTCGGCGGGTCCGCTGGCGCCGTCACCGGCACCTCAGCCACCGCCACTGGCGGCACCGCGAGCGCGAGCGCAATCGCCACTGCCGGCTCGGCCACAATTTCGTTCGGAACCGGCAATAGCGGCCTGGCCGGTGCCGTGGCCAGCGGCACCAAGGCGTCGGCCATCGCGCTTGCCCTGCATGGCGGTGCCAGCGCATCTGCAACGCAGACCGGCGGCAATGGCGGCAGCGGCTTCTCCGGCGCGGCCGGCGGCGCCGGTGCCTCCAGCAGCCTCGTCAACGCCGTCACCGGCCGCACCAATGCCGGCGGCTTGACCCTGTCGGAGATCGCAATAGCGGGCTGGGGCGGCAGCGCGACCTATCCCGATGGCGGCAATGCCGGGACCGCCGGCAGCGCCACAGCCACACTGGCTTTCAACGATACCACCAGCCTCACCCAGAGCCAGACTATCGGCGCCTTCACCAGCGCCTCTGGCGGCGCCGGGGGCAGCGGCGCGCTGGGCACCGCGGCCGGCAGCGCGACCGCGGCAACCACACTGACCGGAACCGGGTCCGTCCAGGCCATGGCGACTGCCGACTCGCATCTGGCCGGGACGTCGTTTGCCGGGAATGGCGCGGCCGGCGGCGCGGCCACCGCGACATCCGTGGCCACCACCACGGCGACCGGCTTTGCCGGAGTGGATGCAACCGCGCGAGCAACGGGCTCCGCCGGCGGCGGCGGCACCGGAGCGGGCAATCATGGCGGTGCCGGCGGTATCGCCAAGGCGACGGCGCAAGGCAATGCCACCGGCGCCGCGACCGACACTGTCCTGGCGCAACAACAGGGCGGCTCCGGCGGCGGCGGTTCCTCCGGCGCGGCCGGCGGCAATGGCGCCGCCAGCACCCTCACCAACGCCGCCACCGGCATGACCAACGGCGGCACTCTGTCCCTGACGCAGATGGCGTTCGGCGGTGGCGGCGGCTCGGCCGATAGCGGCCAGGGCGGCCAAGGCGGCGGTGCCAGCTCCTCGCTGGTCCTGGACGACACCAAAAGCGCGACGCAAAGCATCTCACTGACGGGGTGGAACACCGCCTCAGGGGGGGCCGGGGGCGCGGTGGCCTTTGGCACCGCAGCCGGCGGCAATGGTGGCAATGCCACCGCCACCACGACCCTCACCGGAACCCAGCTTGTCCAGGCCTTCGCCACCGGCAACGCCTTCCTCGGCTACAATTCCGGCGGCAACAGTGCCGGCGGCAACGGCGGCAACGGCGGCGCCTCCACCACCAATGCCGCCGCGACCTCAACCGGCGGCAGCGCCCTCGCCACTGCAACCGCACAGGGCGGAAACGGCGGCAATTCCTCTTCCGCAAATGGCGGCAAGGCCGGCGGCGCCAGCGCCACGGCTGCCGCCACAGCGCCGGCCACCGTTTCCGCCGTGGCGGGCGCCACCGCCAA
The DNA here is from genome assembly GCA_903865895.1 of uncultured Rhodospirillales bacterium. GTDB lineage: Bacteria > Pseudomonadota > Alphaproteobacteria > Acetobacterales > Acetobacteraceae > CAIYPH01. The sequence continues at coordinate 22,005 of CAIPLM010000249.1, forward strand.
CGCGACAGGCGGCACCGGCGGCGGCGGCATCATCGGCGCGGCCGGCAGCCCCGTCACCGGCACCACCGCGACCGCAACCGGCGGATCGGCCAACGCCACCGTCTACGCGATCGGCGGCGATGGCGGCACCAGTTCGGGCGCCGGCCACACCGGCGGCGCCGGCGGCGTGGCCAGCGGATCACTCGCCACCGCGAATGGCACCGGGCCGGGCGCAGTCGGATTTGTGCTGAACACCTTCGTCCATCTCACCCAGTCCGGAGGCAATGGCGGCGGCGGCACCAACGGCGCCAATGGCGGCGCCGGGGCTTCGAGCACCCTGACCAACGCCGTCACCGGCCGCACTGACGCCGGCATCCTGACCTTCTACGAAACCGCCAACGGTGGCATCGGCGGCGGCAGTAACGGGGGTATCGCCGGCACCGCCGGCAATGCCAGCGCCGCGCTCACCTTCGACGACACCGCCAGCCCCACCCAAAGCGCACGCCTCGACGGATCCACCATCGCCACCGGCGGCGTCGGCGGCCTCGGCCAGGGCACCTCCGCCGGCGGCGCATCCGGTGCCGCCACGGCCACCATCGCCCTCACCGGCGCACATTCGGTGAATGCCAACGCCACCGCCGGGGCCGGCACCGGCGGCATTTCCAGCAACGCCAACGGCGGCAATGGCGGCATCGCGGTCGCCACATCGGCGGCCACCACCACCGCGACCGATACCGTCTCGCTCGCATCGACGGCCCTGGCCTCCGGCGCACAAGGGGGCGGCAGCACCGGCGCCGGCAGTCATGGCGGCAATGGCGGCAGCGCCACGGCATCCGCCCAGGCCAGCGCCGCCGGCACCGCTGGCGCAACCATCACCGCCCAGCAACTCGGCGGCAATGGCGGCAGCGGCTTCTCCGGCGCGGCCGGCGGCAACGGCGCCGCCAGCACCCTCACCAACGCCGTCACCGGCATCACCAACGGCGGCAGCCTCACCCTGATCGAGACCGCCACCGGCGGCAACGCCGGCAGCAGCGACACCGGCACCGCCGGAAGCGCCGGGGCCGCCAAGGCATCCCTGACCTTCGACGACACGCTGAACCCCACACTCAGCAACAGCCTGTCGAGCACAATCACCGCCACAGGCGGTAAGGGCGGCTCCGGCGCCACCGCCAGCAAAGGCGCCGCCGCCACCGCCTCCCTATCCCTCACCGGCGCCCCCGGCGCCACCGTCGCCGCGACCACCACGGCCAACGGCGGCAGCGGTGGCATCGGCACGGCAAGCAGCGGCGCTGGCGGTGCTGCCACCTCCACTTCCAGCGCCAGCGGCGGGACCGTCGCCTCCATCGCCCACGCCACCGGCGGCTCCGGCATCACCAGCGCCGGCATTGCCCTGGCCACTGCCAACGCCACCGGCATCTCCGGTTACGTCGACGCCACCGCCGCGAGCCGCTTTTCACCGGCAGTGCCGGCCACGTCGTCTCGGTCAGCGCCGAGACCAGCACCGCCACCCTCAACGGCACCGCCCAATTCACCGCGGAAACCCTGCTCGGCGGCACCATGCCCGGCTTCATCACCGCCCAGGGCGTCGCCCTCGCCGATGGCAGCCCCGCCGCCGGCAGTGTCAACGCGGTGTTCAAAACCAACCCCGCCATCAAAACAGCCTTCGGCGGCTCAACCGCCATTCTCGGCATGGGTGAATTGGGCGGCGCCTACGATCTGGGCGGCAGCGGCACGCAATCCACCTCCAGCATCATCACCTTCGGCGTCACCCTCACGCCGGCCGACCTCGCGCATGACCTGGTGATCGGCCTCTATGGCGGCAGCGCGACCGGCAGCGGCGTCACCGGCGTCACGCTCGATGTGTGGGCAAATGGCACCGACGTGCTGCATCAGAGCTTCGCCAGCGCGGCGAGTGCGACGGCCTACTTCACCAACAATACGGCCGATCTCGGGGCAATCACCGGCAGCGAGGGAAGCCCGCTGACGCTTCAGGTCGTCCTCGGCGTCACCACCAACGCACCCGGATCGGGCTTCATCGGCGGCGTGCTGCTCACGGGGTAAGGGCGCCAGTCAGGCGCCCCGCCCTTCCTTCACTCCGCCGCGACGGCCTTCTTCTTGCCGATCAGCCCCTGCGCCACCATCGTCTCGGCGATCTGGATGGCGTTCAGCGCCGCACCCTTGCGCAGATTATCCGACACGCACCAGAACGACAGCCCGTGCGGCACGGTGTCATCGATGCGGATGCGGCTGACATAGGTCGCGTCTTCGCCCTGGCATTCCAGCGGCGTGATGTAGCCGCCGTCCTCGCGGGTATCCATCACCACCACGCCCGGCGCATCGCGCAGCGCCTGGCGGGCGCCGGCCAGCGTGATCGGGTTGGCGAATTCGACGTTGATCGCCTCGGAATGGCCGATGAACACCGGCACGCGCACGCAGGTTGCGGTCACCTTCACGTCGGGGTCGAGGATCTTGCGGGTCTCGACCACCATCTTCCACTCCTCCTTGGTCGACCCGTCATCCATGAACTTGTCGATATGGGGGATGCAGTTGAAGGCGATCTGCTTGGTGAAGACTTCCTGGCGCGGCGGATCGTTGACGAAGCTGCCCTTGGTCTGGGTGTACAGCTCGTCCATGCCTTCCTTCCCCGCGCCGGCGACGGCCTGGTAGGTGGCGACGACGACGCGCTTGATCTTGTACTTGTCGTGCAGCGGCTTGAGCGCGACGACCATCTGGATCGTCGAGCAATTCGGGTTGGCGATGATGTTGCGCTTGTTCTTCAGCAGCGCCTGCGGGTTCACCTCCGGCACCACCAGGGGGATGTCCGGGTCCATGCGGAAATGGCTGGTGTTGTCGATCACCACGCAGCCCTGGGCCGCGGCGCGCGGGGCGTGCACGGCGGAGATGGCGGCGCCGGGGCTGAACAGCCCGATATCCCAGCCCGTGAAATCGAAGGTCTCGAGGTTCTTCACCTTGAGCACCTGCTTGTCGCCAAAGGAGATTTCCTGGCCGACCGAGCGGGCGGAGGCCAGCGCGACGACTTCGCTCACCGGGAATTCGCGCTCGGCGAGGGTTTTCAGCATTTCGCGCCCGACCGCCCCGGTGGCGCCCACGACTGCGACTCTGTAACCCATCGACATAACTCCTCACCACCGCGGCCGGGGTGGCCGCGCAAACGGCGGACCGTTAGTCCGATTGTCCCGGCGCGGCAAGGGGGCGGGCCATGCGGCGTGCGCAGGCCCGGATATGCGTCAAGGGGTAATGCGGGAGAGCGCCGTATAGGTGCCGAAGGCGACGGTCATCGCGACGGCGAGCCAGCCGAAGGCGAAACTGCCGGCGGTGCTGACGAGCGTCTGCCCGACCACCCCGACCCCGTTCACCAAAAACTCCATCTCCGCCTCCAACGCTTGCCTGGGAATGGCCTAGCACCGGGCTGGTTAGGGATGTGTTCACGAGCAGGAGAGGACGGGCGGGCCGCCGATCAACCCCGCGTGAGCGAGCGGCTTGCCTGCCTCGCCGGTTGGCGGCAGAACATCGGCCATGAGCGCGCGCATCATCGCCACCTATCACGTCACCGCCGACGCTGCCTCCATCGAGGCACGGGCACGCGGCATCGCGGTCGAGCAAAGCGTCGAAATGCCAGTCGAAGGCATCGACGACCCCGTCGTGCTGAACGGCATCGTCGGCCGCGTCGATGAGATCCGCGAGATCACCCCCGGCCGCTACCGGGTGCGCATCGGGCTGGCCACCGAGACCGTCGGCGGCGATGCGGGGCAGCTCTTCAACATGCTGTTCGGCAACACCTCCATCCAGGAGGGCGTTGATCTGGCCGATGCCGACCTGCCGGACGCCATCCTCGCCGCCCATCCCGGCCCCAATATCGGCACGCCCGGCCTGCGTGCCCGCACCGGCGCCCATGGCCGTGCCCTCACCTGCGGCGCGCTGAAGCCGCAGGGCCTGCCGCCGGAAGGGCTGGCATCCCTCGCCGGGCGCATGGCGGCGGGCGGCATCGACCTCATCAAGGACGATCACGGCCTCGCCGACCAGCCCTACTCCCCCTTCACCCACAGGGTCGATCGCATCGCCGAGGCGCTGGACCAGGTGGCGGCGCGCAGCGGCAAGCGCACGCTCTATATCCCCAGCCTCTCCGGCAATCTCGATGCCATGCGCGGCCAGATCCGCCACGCAATCTCACGCGGGGTGGACGCCTTCCTTATCGCCCCGATCGTCGCGGGCATCCCCACCTTCGCGACCCTGGTGCGGGAATTTCCCGCCTGCGCCTTCATGACGCACCCGACGCTGTCGGGCATCGCCCGCATCGCGCCGCCGCTGTTCTACGGCAAGCTCTTCCGCCTGCTCGGCGCCGATGCGGTGGTCTACCCCAACCACGGCGGCCGCTTCGGCTACAGCACCGCCACCTGCCTGGAACTCGCCGAGAACTGCCGGGCGGACTGGGCGGGCAAGCTGCCCTGCCTGCCCACCCCCGCCGGCGGCATGACCACGGCGCGCATTCCCGAGATGCTGGATTTCTACGGCGCCGACACCATACTGCTGATCGGCGGCGCCTTGCTCGCCACCCGCGAACGCCTGACCCGGGAAGTCGCCGCCTTCGCCGCCGCCGTCGCCGCGCACAGATACAGCTGAGGACACATGGACCAGGACCGCTCCCCGCCGTTCCGCGCCTTCCAGGACTATCGCTGGGAGGGGGTCGCGCATCTGCCCTACAAGGAGGACGCCACCACGCCCTTCAAGTCGGTCACGCGCCAGGTGCTGTTCCACGAGCCGGACATGGGCTGCGAGCTGCGCTACTTCGAGGTTTCGGCCGGTGGCTATTCCACGCTGGAGCAGCATGAGCACGCCCACGCCGTGCTGATCCTGCGCGGCAGCGGCGACTGCATGGTGGGCGACGACGTGCGCCCCGTCGCCACCAATGATCTCGTGTCCATCCCCCCCTGGGCCTGGCACCAATTCCGCGCCACCCTCGGCGAGCCGCTCGGTTTCCTCTGCATGGTCAACGCCCTGCGCGACAAGCCGCGGCTACCGACCCAGGAGCAGCTCGCCGAGATGCGCCGCAGCCCGGCCGTGACGGCCTTCCTCGACACCACGGAGCGCAGCGCATGAGCACGGTCAAGGCGATCATTTTCGACACCTTCGGCACGGTGGTGGACTGGCGCACCAGCCTGATCGATGACCTCACCGCCTTCGGCACCGCCCGCGGCATCACCGCGGATTGGGTCGGCCTGGTTGACGCCTGGCGCGCCAACTACGCCCCCTCGATGGACCGCGTGCGCAAGGGCGAACAACCCTGGACCAAGCTCGATGATCTCCATCGCACCACGTTGGACCAACTGGTGGTCCAATTCGGCGTCACCGGGCTGAGCGAGGCCGACCTCGACCACCTCAACCGCGGCTGGCACCGCCTGAAGCCCTGGCCCGACGCGGTGCCCGGCCTCACCCGCCTCAAGGCGAAATACATCATCGCCCCGATGTCCAACGGCAACGTCTCGCTGCTGCTGAACATGGCGAAAAACGCCGGCATCCCCTGGGACATGATCTGCGCCGCCGAGCTGTTCCGCCACTACAAGCCGGACCCCGAGACCTATCTCGGCGCAGCCAGCCTGCTCGGCCTCGCGCCATCAGAGGTGATGATGGCCGCCGCCCATAACGGCGATCTCGCCGCCGCCCGCACATGCGGCCTCAAGACGGCGTTCTTCCCCCGCCCCAGCGAGTATGGGCCGCACCAGAAGCGGGATTTCGCGGCCGATCAGGCGTGGGATGTGGTGGCGGCGGATATTGAGGATCTCGCCGCGCGGATGGGGTGTTAGGAAGTATCTTCTTTTTCTGAAGAAAAAGAAGCAAAAAGACTTTTATCCGTTTGCTTCGCGCTCTCCCGGGAGGGCGCAATGCAAACGGATAGAAGTTTTTTGGTTCTTTTTTTCAAAAAAGAACCCCTACCCTTCCACCACCTCAGGCGCCTCCCACGTCGTCCTGAACTCCCGGAACGTCGAAGGAATCTCCTTCAGCGCCGACAACACCCGCCGCCGCGTGTTGTCGCCATCCTCCGGCAGGAAATCGATCGAGACGGCGTCCGCGATGCCGCCAAACCGGTCGGCGATGGCGTTGGGCAGCTTGTCATATGTGGCGCGGGCGCAGAACAGGTCCAGCACGTCGTCATCCACCATCGCCGCCATCTTGTCCCACTCGCCGCGCCGCGAGGCCTCATGCAGCTTCACGCCGAGGTCGCTAAGCCCGTGAATATCGAACACCCCGCGATAGGCGGGGGTGGAGCCGTAGAAGGCGACGCGGTAACGGATTTTCTCCGAGGCCGCCTTCACCGCCGCATCGTCCGGCCCGGTGGCGATAAAGCCGCCGCCGGTGACCTCGAAGGCATCGAAGCTCTTGCCGCGCTTGGCAAGCTCCTCGCCCAGCAGCGGGCGCACCACCTGCTCGACATATTTGCGGGTGGCAAAGCCATGCAGGCGGACACCGTCACAGTGGCGAGCCGCGGCCTTCTGCATTTCGGGGCCCACGGCGGCGATCATCAGCGGCACCATGGGGAGTCCTGTCGGCTTGGGGGAGAATTCCGGGGTCATCAGAGTGAAGGTGTAGAACTTGCCCTTGAAGTTGAGCTTCTCGCCGGTCTCCCAGCACCGCCAGATCGCCCGGAGCGCGCGGATATATTCGGACATGCGCGGCGCCGGCGAGATCCACGGCACGCTGAAGCGCCGCTCATTATGCGCCTTCACCTGGGTGCCGAGGCCGCAGACATAGCGGCCGCCGGAGGCGGCGTGCAGATCCCACGCCAGATTGGCGACGATCATTGGGCTGCGCGGGAAGGCGATGGCGACCGAGGTGGCGAGCTCCACCCGGCTGGTCGCCACCGCGGCCATGGCGAGCGGGATGAACGGATCATGCGCGAGTTCGGGTGTGGTCACGCCGTCGAACCCATCGGCTTCGGCGCGGGCGGCGGCGGGGCCGCATTGGCGCCAATCGGCATACGGCAGGCTGGTGTTGACGCGCATTGGCTGATCTCCCCGGGTTTCGTTGCCCGATGTTCGCGCCTCCGCGCCCCGCTGTCTATCCGCCCGCGAGTGCCGCGCGCAGCTCAACCGCCTCGGCGCCGGCGATCAGTCCTTCACGGAGGAATAGATCGATCAGCACCAGGTTGACGTTGAACTTGAACGCATCGGTATCGCGCACCGCCGCCAGCACGCGGGCGATCGGCCACAAGGCGAAGCCCTCCACCTCGCCGTCGGCAGGGATGGGGGTGAAGCTCTCGGGCAGCTCGATGTCGTAGCAATGCAGCACATCCCGGCGCAGGCCTTCCGGCCGCTCCATGGCGTAGGTGACGGTGCCGGTGAAGCGCGCGGTGGCGGCGAGTTCGGCGGGAACCGAGGCTTCCTCGGCCGCCTCCTTCACCCAGGTCTCGAAGGGCGTCATCCCCGCCGGCGTGCCACCGGCGACGATATGGTCGAGCTTGCCGGGGTCGAGCAGCTTGTTGGCGGCGCGCTTGGCCACCCAGAGATGCAACCCGTCGGTCCGGCGCACAAGGCCATTGGCGTGGATGCCCTCGGCCATCACGCCGAACACCGGCAAGGCGCCGCGATCGATGGTGGTGAGCACCGGGCCGCCCGGCTTGGCCCGCACGTCGAACGCCTCGCCGCGATCTCGCCCGAAGCCGCGCGCGGCCACCGCCCGGGCGATCGCCGGCAGGGCGGCGGGCTCATGCAGCGTCACGCCCGCCACATCTCGCGTGATCGCGGGGAAGCCGGCCAGAACATCGGCGAAGGCCGGGGTCACATAGCCAACCGTCATCCCGCTGACGCAAAAGGGGAGGCGGCCGCCCGGGAGCACGGCGGTATTGCAGGCGCGGATATGGCGGAGGAAGGGGGACATGCGATGCGGTTAGCGCGTATCAGCCATCCCGCCAATCGCGCGCCTTTCATTGCAGCCGGGCGCGTGCCACATCCCGTGCCATGAGAAGCATGGCCGCCCCTACCCAAGCCGCTCCCGCGGCCAAAACCAGCCCGACCGGTGTGAATGAGCGATCCGGGCTGCAAACGATCCTCTCCCTCCTCCCCTATCTATGGCCGCGCGGGGATATCGCCTCGCACACCCGTACGGTGATCGCGGTGGTGTTCCTGGTGGCGGCCAAGGCGACCAACGTGCTGGTGCCGCTCGCCTATGCCGCGGCGGTGGATGCGCTGACACCGAAGAACCTGCCGGGCGGCACCGCGCTGATCGTCATCCCCGCCGCGCTGATCCTCGGCTATGGGCTGCTGCGCGTCTCCGCCTCCTTCTTCGGCGAGATGCGCGACGCGATTTTCGCCTCCGTGCAACAGCGGGCGGCGCGCACCGTGGCGTTGGGCACGTTCAAGCACCTGCACGAGCTCTCACTGCGCTTCCATCTCGACCGCCAGACCGGCGGCCTGTCACGCGCCATCGAGCGCGGCACGGCGGGCATCCAGGTCGTGCTGCGGATGGCGATCTTCAACGTGCTGCCGACCCTGCTGGAAGTCGCCCTGGTGGTCGCCATCATCTGGACGATGTTCGACTGGCGCTTCGCGCTGACCACCGGCGTGGCCATCGCCGGCTACCTGACCTTCACCGTCACCTACTCGGCCTATCGCGTGCGCGTACGCCGCACCATGAACGAGAGCGACAGCGAGGCGCAGACCAAGGCGGTCGACAGCCTGCTGAATTACGAGACGGTGAAGTATTTCGGCAATGAGCGCCACGAGCAGGCGCGGTTCGATCTTGCGCTTGCCCGCTACGAGAAGGCCGCGGTGAAGAACCAGGTCTCGCTCAACATGCTGAACCTCGGCCAGGCCTGCATCATCGCAACGGGCCTCACAGTGGTGATGCTGCTCGCCGCCCAGGGGGTGCAGGATGGCAGCATGTCGGTCGGCCGGTTCGTCATGGTCAACACCTACCTGATGCAGATCTACCAGCCGCTCAACATGCTTGGCTTCGTCTATCGCGAGATCAAACAGGGCCTGATCGACATGGAGACGATGTTCCGCCTGATGGCCCTGCCGCAGGAAGTGGCGGACAAGCCGAACGCGCGGGCGCTGACCGCGGTGCGCGGCGAGGTGGCGTTCGAGGCCGTGCGCTTCGCCTATAGGCCGGACCGCATTATCCTGCAGAACGTCACGTTCCGTGTCCCGCCCGGCAAATCGCTCGCCATCGTCGGCTCCACCGGGGCCGGCAAATCCACCATCTCCCGCCTGCTGTTCCGCTTCTATGACGTGACCGGCGGGCGGGTGACGATCGACGGTCAGGACATCCGCGACATCACCCAGGACAGCCTGCGCGCGACGATCGGCGTGGTGCCGCAGGATACCGTGCTGTTCAACGACACCATCCGCTACAACATCGCCTATGGCCGCCCCGGCGCCACCCAGGCGGAGATCGAGGCGGCGGCGAAAATGGCGCAGGTGCATGATTTCGTGCTCCGCCTGCCCGATGGCTATGACACGCGAGTGGGCGAGCGCGGCCTGAAACTCTCCGGCGGCGAGAAGCAGCGCGTCGCGATCGCCCGCACCATCCTGAAAAACCCGCCGATCCTGATCCTCGACGAAGCCACCAGCGCGCTCGACACCCGCACCGAGCAGGACATCCAGACCGCACTCCGCGAACTCGCCGCCCATCGCACCACGATCACCATCGCCCACCGCCTCTCCACCGTGGTCGATGCCGACGAGATCATCGTGCTGGACCTTGGCAAGGTTGCCGAACGCGGCACCCACGGCGAGCTGCTCGCCCAAGGTGGCCTCTACGCCCGCATGTGGGCGATGCAGGCCGAGGCAACCGAGCTGGTGCCTGCGAAGTAGCGGCGCCCAACGAATTAAGGACTGCCCCATGCCGGCCTGGAAGGTTCACGAACTCGCCCCCGCCGCCCGCTTCCGCGTCGTGCGCGACATGGCGCCACTCCCCGCCGCGCTCGATACCGAGGTGAGCCGCCTGTGGGACGAAGCCCAGCTTCGCACCGGCGGCAAGCTGTTCAACGGCCAGGTGTTCAGCGCCGACGTCATCACGCCGCACCTCGTCTGCGGCCACTGGACGGAGTTCCGCCGCATCGTCGCGCAAATGAACCGGCATGACCTGTTCTCGATCATCGGCGCCCGCCCCCTCGCGGTCGGCGGCGTGATCAGCGGGCCGGATGGCGTGATCTTCGGCCGCCGCCCCGCCCGCGCGGTCTATCAGGCCGGCGAATGGCAACTCCCCCCCGCCGGCAGCGTCGACCACGGCGCCGCCCGCGCGGAAGGCGCCGTTGACGTCGTCTTCCAGTTCCTCGTCGAACTCGCCGAGGAGCTCGGGCTCGGCGAGGATGACGTGCACAACCCCACGCCGCTCTGCATCGTCGAGCACGCCGGCAGCCATGTGCTGGACCTCGGCATCGCCGCCACCACGCCGCTCTCCGCCGCGGCGATCCGCGCCAAACACCAGGCCGGCGGCAACGCCGAATATGACCCGCTGGCCTTCATTGGGCGTGCCGATCTCCCGGCGTTCATCGCCGAAGGCGGCGCGCTGATGAACCTCCAGGCGCCAATCTTCCTCCGCCGCGCCGGTCTCCTGCCGTAGCGCCGCCCTGCCGACCGCATTGAACCATGCAGTCGGCGGGCGCGTATCAGCGGTTCAGCGAGGCGAAGCTGCGGCCGGAGTCCGCGAGTTCCACCAGCAGCGGCGCCGGCGCGAAGTCCGGCCCGTCATTGCCCATGCGGCGGACGGTCTCGAGGATGGTCTTGAGCCCGACCTGATCGGCCGCATGCATCGGCCCGCCGCGCCAGGCCGGGAAGCCATAGCCGTGCACCAGCACGACGTCGATGTCGGACGGGCGTTGGGCGATGCCCTCGGCGAGGATTTTGGCGGCCTCGTTGACCATGGCGGCGAGCGCGCGGGCCTGGATCTCCTCCGCCGCGATGGGGCGGCGGGTGATGCCCTTGGCGGAAGAGGCGCGTTCGACGAGCTGGTGCACCAGCGGGTCAACGGCCCGCCGCCCGCCATCATGGCGATACCAGCCAGCCCCGGTCTTCTGGCCGTAGCGGCCCTGTTCCACCAGCCAGTCGATGATCGGCACGTCGCGCGCGCGCGGATCCCTGGTCGGAGCGGTGCGCTTGCGCCCGGCGGCGGCGATGTCGAGGCCGGCGAGGTCGGCCACCGCGTAGGGGCCCATGGCGAAGCCGTAACCCTCGATCGCGGCGTCCACCTCCTCGGGGAAGGCGCCGTCCTCCAGCGCGTAGTCGCATTGGCCCCACCAGCGGGCGAGGATGCGGTTGCCGATGAACCCGTCGCACACGCCGGAGATCACCGGCTGCTTGCGCATGCGCCCGGCGATGGCGAGCGCGGTGGCGATCACCTCGGGCGCGGTCCGATCCGCCCGCACGATTTCGAGCAGCCGCATCACATGGGCGGGGCTGAAGAAATGCAGCCCCACCACCCGCTCGGGCGCCTCGACCACATCGGCGAGGCGGTTGATGTCGAGTGCGGAGGTGTTGGAGGCGAGGATGCAGTCGCGCTTGGTGTGGGTGGACAGCGCGCGGAAGACCTCCTGCTTGGCCTCCATGTTCTCATAGACCGCCTCGATCACCATGTCGGCATCCGCCATCCGCTCGTAGCGGTAGGTATAGGCGAGGCGGCGCAACCGGGACTCCATGGCAGCCTGGGTGAGGCGGCCGGCGCCGTAGTGGCGGGCGTGCACCGCGCGGATGCGCGCCTCAGCGCCGGCGGCCGCGGTGAGCGAGGTTTCCAGGATGGTCACCTGATAACCCGCTTCCAGCAGCGACAGTGCGATGCCGGAGCCCATGGTGCCGCCGCCGATCACGCCGACATGCTTGATCGGCCAGGCCGCCCCCGCATCGGCGGGCGCACGCGCGGCCGCGCGATCGGCGTGCATGATGTGCAGCAGGGCCGTGCTCTGCGGCCCACCGCGCAATTCGGCCGCCCGCCCGCGGGTCTTGGCGTCGGCCTCCGCGAAGGGGAGATCGAGCGCCCAGCCGAGCGCCTCGACGACCGCAACCGGGGCCACGGCGCCGCGCGCGCGCCGGGCGATGGCGCGAGCGGCCGTGTCGAACGCGGCCCGATCGATCACCGGGAGGTCAAGCTTGCTGGTTACCGGCCAGTGCCCGGCTTCGGCCAGTGCCGCAGCGCGGGCGATCGCCTGCTGGCGCCAATCGGTCGCCACCTCGTCGGCGAGGCCGAGCTTGATCGCCTCGTCGGCGGCAAGCGACCGGCCAGAGGTCGCGATATCGAGGGCTGCGGTGGCGCCGGCGAGGCGCACGAGCCGGGCCAACCCACCAGAGACCATGCCGATGCGCGCTTCCGGCAACCCGGCGGTGGCATCGGGCGCCATCACCCGGCCATGGCAGGCGATCGCGAGGTCGAGCCCCTCGCCAAGGCAGGCCCCGTGCAGGGCGGCGACCACCGGCTTGGCCGCGCCATCGAGCAGGTCACACAGGGCAGCGAGCCCCGGCGCAGCTTCGGGCGCGGCGAGCTCGGCCATGTCGGAACCGGCGATGAAGCCCCGCCCGGCGCCGGCCAGCACCACGGCATGGACGCCGCTGTCGCCAAGGGCTTCCCGCAGCGCCGCCAGCAGCGCCACGCGAACTTGGTGTGAGAGCGCGTTGTGCGGCGCGTGGTCGATCTCCACCACCGCGACCTTGCCGTGCCGCTCGGTATGCACCGGGGATGCCATGGATTTTTCTCCCTTAGCTTAAATGTTCTGCTGCATAGGCCCGCCAGCGGGCGAAAGGCAACGCCTGCGGTGCGGACACGAAAACGCGCCGGCTCCCTGCGGAACCGGCGCGCCAATCGTCAGCCCGCGCGGATCAGGCCTTCATCCAGGCCTTGTCGAGCACGCGGCCGTTGTCGAGGTCGAAGCCGTTATGCGGCGTGATGCCGCCGACCTTCTTGCTGTGCGCGGAGAGGTAGTCGCGGAAGCCCGGCACGATCACGCCGCCTTCCTTGCTCAGCATCTCCTGCATGTCCCAGATATAGGTCTTGCGCTTGTTGAAGTCGGTCTCGGCGCGGGCATCGGCCAGCAGCTTGTCGAACTTCGGCACGTTCCAGTGGCTCTCGTTCCACGGCGCGCCGCCCTTGTAGGCCACGCCGAGCATCTGCGTCGCCGCCGGACGGCCACCCCAGTAGGAGGTGACGAACTGGCCCTTCAGCCACACATTGTCCCAGAACCCGTCCACCGGCTCCTTCTTGAGGTCGACCTTCACGCCCGCCTTGGCGGCCGAGGCCTGGAAGAGGGTGCACATGTCGACCGCGCCGGCGAAAGCGGCGTCGGAGGCCTGGAGGTTGATCTTCGCGTCGGCCATGCCGGCCTTCTTGAAGTGGAACTTCGCCTTGTCCGGATCGTATTTGATCTGCGGCAGCTGCTTGTGGAAGAACGGATCGCCCTTGGGGATCGGGTGATCATTGCCCACCGAGCCATAGCCGGCGAACAGCGTCTTGGTGATCTGCTCGCGGTCGATCGCGTATTTCAGCGCGAGGCGCATATCGAGGTTGTTGTAGGGCGCCACGTCGGTCTGCATCGCCAGCACCGGGTGCCAGCCGCCCGGCGAACGCGAGGTCTCGATATTGGCGTTCTTGGCCAGCAGCGAGACGGTGCGCGGGTCGCAGCGGTTCATCAGGTCGATCTGGCCGGAGATCAGCGCATTCATGCGCGCCGAGCCGTCGGCCACCACGGTGATCTCGAAGCTGTCGAGCCAGCCGTGGTTCTTCTTCCAGTAGTTGGGGTTGCGCTTGCCGGAGACGCGCACGCCGGGCTGGAAGGTGTCGAGCACGAAGGCGCCGGTGCCCACGGGCTTGGACCAGTCGGTGTGGCCGTTCGGCACTACGATCAGGTGGTAGTCGGTGATCACCTGCAGGAAGTCGGCGTCGCCGCCCTCAAGCTCGATCGAGATCTGGTTGGCGGTGAGCTTCTTGATGTCCTTGATCGCCTTCATCGGACCCGCGGCGCCGGACTTGGTTTTGCCGCGGTGCAGGTTGAAGGAGTAGATCGCGTCATCGGCATCGAAGGTCTTGCCGTTGGAGAACTGGATGCCCTTGCGCAGGTTGAGGATCCACTCGGCCGCGCCCTTGCGCACTTCGTAGCTCTCGGCCAGCTCGGGGATCGGCTTGTTCTCGGGGTCGTTTTCCATCAGCCCGTTGAACAGGCCGTAGGCGGCGACGATCATCACCGAATCGGTCCAGCTGCCGGGGTCGATGCTGTCGGTGGTGCTGCCGCCGGCCATGCCGAGGCGGAGATGGCCGCCCTTGCGCGGCGCGTCGGCGGCGGCAGCGATCTGCGGCACGCCCGCCAGAGTCGCGGCGCCAATGCCCAGCGCCGTGGCGCGGCCGATGAAGTCACGCCGGGAAATGCTCCCGAGCGCCAGGCGCAGCTTGAGATCGTCGAACTCGGTCATACGCTAGTCTCCCTGGATGGTTGTTCTGCCGCCCGCACGGCGCGGGCATCGTCGCTCAACTCTGGATCGCTCTTTCGCACGCGCCCGCTTCGCTTACAATCGTTCCGCCTCACCCGTGGCCGATATAGTCGGTCCGCCCGCCATCCACCGTCAGCACCTGCGCGGTGATGAAGCCGGCTTCCGGGGCAGCGAGGAAGGCCACCGCATTGGCGATCTCTTCCGGTTCGCCGACGCGCCCCATGATGGCGAGCTTGCTGAAGCTCGCCACCAGCGCCTGCCACTCCGCGTCACTGCGCTTGCCCTGCGTCATGTCCGAGCGGGTGAGGCCGGGGGCCACCGCGTTGACGGTGATGCCATGCGGGCCGAGCTCGATGGCAAAGCGGCGGGTAAGGATGTTCACCTCGGCCTTGGTGGCAGCGTAGAAATGGTTGCCGACGAAGCCGGTATTGCCGTGCCCGGCCACCGAGGAGATGTTCACCACCCGCCCGAAGCCGCGCGCCTTCATGCCGCCCATCACGGCGCGGATGGTGTGGATCATCGCGTCCACATTCACCGCGCGCAGCCTTGCGTAACCCGCGGGCTCCCAGGTCTCGAGCGTCGCCGGCCAGCCGATGCCGGCGTTGTTCACGAGGATGCTGATCGGGCCGAGTTCGGCCTCGGTGCGCGAGACCATCGCATTCACCGCCGCCGCATCGGCGACATCGGCGCCTACCGCGATGGCGCGGCCGCCGGCGGCGCGGATCTCATCGGCGAGTGCGGCGGCCTTCTCGGGCGAGGCCGAGTAGTTGATCGCCACCGCCGCGCCCTGCGCCACGAACCGCTGCACCGTGGCCCGCCCGATCCCGCGCGCGCCACCCGTCACCAGCGCCACCTGGTCCGCCCACTGCTTCGTCATTGTCCGCTCCCTTTTCAGCCCCAGACCGCTTCCGCGACCCGCATGAAATTGCCGCCGAGGATGGCCCGCAGATCAGCCTCGCCGTAGCCCAGGCGCAGCAGCCCCTCGGTGATCTCGCCCAGCCGCTCCGGCGGCAGGAAGGTGAAGCTGCCCTGGTAGTGCTCGGGCGGCCAGAACCGCATGCCGCCGGCCGAGGCGCTGGTCTCCCAGGTATAGTCGAGCCCAAGCCCGACATGCGCGGCGCCGACCGTCTGCACGGCGACATCCACCGCGCGCACGAAGGTCTCGGGCCGGGCCGCGGGGTCATCGAGGAAGCGGCCGACGCCGGTGATGCCGATCACGCCCCCGGTCGCCGCGCAGGCGCGCATCTGCTCGGCATCGACGTTGCGGGGATGCAGGGCGATGGCGGTAGGTACGCAATGCGAAAACACCACGGGGGCGGCCGAGTGGGCGATGAGGTCGAGGCTGGTGCGGCGTCCGACATGGCAGCAATCCACCAGCATCCCCACGCCATTCATCGCCGCCAGAATGGCGCGGCCATAGGCGGTCAGCCCGTGATCGTCATCATGGCAACCACCGGCGGCGGCGTTATTGAGGTTGTAGGCGAACAGCGCCTGGCGCACGCCGAGCCGGTGATAGGCCTCGATCATCTCGACCTGCCCGCCCAGCGCCTCCATCCCCTCGATATCGAAGGCGACGCCGAGCTTGCCAGCAGCCTTGGCGGCGCGGATATCGCCGGCGCGCTCCACCAGCACGTAGCGATCGGGATTGGCCTGGATATAGCCACGGAACGCCGCGAGGTTGCGCACCGCGGCGGGGAAGGGCAGCACGTCGAAGCCGACATTCACCGAGAGGAAGGACACCCCGGCATGCCGCCAGCGCGCCAGCACCGCAAGGTCCATCTCGGCACGCGGCCAGAACCCGGCATGGGCGTCATAGACGATGGCATCGCGGAGCAGGGCGGCGGCGTCCATGTCCCGTCCCCCGCGCGCGGCGTCAGTTCGGCCTGGTGGCGAAGCCGAGGAAGCCGGCTTGAGGGTTGGGCACGCCGGGATCATTGCCATAGGCCTGCCGCACCGGCGCCGGCGCGGCGGTCCGCACAGGGGCGGATGGTGCGGGCATTGGAGCCGGACGCGCCTCGGCTACCTTCGGGACGGCCGGAGCCTTGGCACCGCCGCCGGGCGCCGGCGCGCCAGATGCCCGGCTGGTGCGCATGGAGAGCAGCAGGAAGGTGATGTCGTTGCGGCCAAGATCGACCGAGAGCTCGATCGAGGTCAGCCCAAGCATATTGCGCGCCTCGACGTCGGCACCGCGGTTCAGCGCCTCGCGGGCCGATGCGATATCGCCGCGATTGACGGCATCGAACAACGCCTCGTTCGGCGCCAGGGCGCTGGGCGGCGCGGTGCGTTCCGCCGCCCCTGGCACCGCGCTGGCGCCCGGCAGGGCGGCCGGTATGGTCTCGGCCTTCGGGGCGGTCAGCGGCTTGGCCGACACCGCACGGTTCTGCGCCGCCGCGGGGCCGCCGGCCAGCAGGCCGGTCATCGCCGGCGCGCCGATCAGCAGCGCGGTCATCCAGGCGTTTCGGGCAAATCGCATCGCGGCAGCTCCAGGTCTAGCCGGGGTTGAGCCATGCGAACCCGGCATTGAGATACGTGGCATAGCACGTCCAGATCGCGTAAGGCACCAGCAGCCCGGCCGCAAGCCCATCGCGCCGGCGGAAGGCCGCGATCGTGCCGCCGATCAAGCCGAGCAGCGCCACGACGATCACCAGTGCAAGGCCAAGGCGATGGGCGCCGAAGAACACCGGCGTCCAGATCGCGTTGGCGGCGAGCTGAGCGAACCACAGGCCGAGCGCCGCCCGCCGCGCCGCCCCGCCCTGTCGCCAGATGCGCCAGGCCGCGATTCCCATCAGGATATAGAGCGTCGTCCACACTGGCCCGAACAGCCAGTCCGGCGGCGTTCCGGGCGGGCGGATCAGCGTGGGATACCAGGTTTTCACGTTGGCCGCGGTGACCCAGCCACCGAGACCGCCGGCCAACAGGCACAGGCCGATGAAGCCCACGAGCGCCAATAGCGAGAGGGTCGGGCGGGCGGGAGCGGTCATGGTCCGGTTCAGGCCGATTCCTGGTGCCACGCCAGCAGGATCAGGCCGAGCATCAACGGCAAAGCAAGCCAAGTCGGCAATAGCGGCGTGGTCGCGATGCCACTGACGATATGGTCATGCCGGCGCTGCAAGCCAATCCAGCTCGCGCCGGACGTTTCCCGCCCGGGCTCGGTGCGGCGCAGGGCGGGTGCCCCCGATGGGTCGAGGAAGTGCACGCTGCCGGCACTCGCGCGGATCACCGGGGCGAGGATGGTCCCGGTCGCCCGCATATCGGCAAATTCCGGCGGGTTGGCGGCGCCCGCGGCGGCAAAGGCGCGCATGGTGCCGTCGCTGACCTGCCACACCCCCGGCGCCGTCGCCGGCAGTGCGGCCCGCGCTCGCCCGGGGCGACTTGGGGCGAGGGCGAGCGTCTGGCTGCGTCCGTCGGGATCGGTCACCGTCACCGCGCCGGGCGGCGCCGCCTCGGTGCCGCGCCGCTCGATGCCGAGCACCCCTTTCTCGACGCGGGCGACCAGCGCGGTCTCCTCCAGCTCCGGCTCCTTCATCAGCCAATGCGCGATCCGCCGCAGCAACTCGGCCTGCGGCCCGCCACCCTCATGCCCGCGCGACCACAGCCAGATCTGATCGGAGAGCAACATCGCCACCCGCCCCTGCTCGACGTGGTCGAGCAGCAGCACCGGCGCCCGCCCATCCGGCCCGCTCGGGTCCGGCGCGTCCATCAGCGTTTCGCCGCGGATCTCGACCGGCGCGATGCGGCGATACCAGCTGCCCCAGGGCGTATCCCCACCCTGGACTGCCCCCGCCTTGCCGCGCCACTCCGCCAACCCCTCGGTCACCGGATGGCGGCCCCCGAGTGCGGTCACGTTCGGGCGAAACGCCTCGTTGACCAACCCGCCGCGCGGCGCCGGGCGGGCCGGCAACACGGCGCCGAGCGGGGTGGGTGCAAGGCTGGTGGCGCCGACGAATTCCGGCCCCACGCTCATCAGCAGCGCACCGCCGCCGCGCACATAGTCGGCGATATTGCGCAGATACTGCGCCGGCAGCACGCCGCGGTTCTGGAACCGGTCGAAGATAATGAGGTCGAACTCGCGCAGCTTCACCTGGAACAGTTCGCGGACCGGAAACGCGATCAGCGCCAGCTCGTTGAGCGGCGTCAGATCGTCCTTCTCGGGCGGCCGGAGGATGGTGAAATGCACCAGATCCACCGCCGGATCCGCCTTCAGCAGCCGCCGCCAGGTCCGCTCGCCCGCATGTGGCTCGCCGGAGACCAGCAGCACCCGCAGCCGGTCCCGCACGCCGTTGATCTCGACCACCGCCTTGTTGTTGGCGCGCGATACCTCGCCCTCCAGCGGCTCGGCTTCAAGCTCCACCACCGTCGGCCCGCCGCGGGTGATCATCAGGTCGATCTGGTGCTCAAGCCCGATCGGCACGTTCTCCACCACCGGCGGCTCGCCGTCACGGCGGATCGTCAGCTTGGCGGCGCCGAACATGGTCAGCCCGTTGCGCGCCGTGCCGAGGTCCTCCACGGTCATGCGGATGGTCGCCTGCTTGCCGACGATGCCGAAACCGGGGGCGGCAATGATGCGCACCCGCCGATCCACCTCCTCACCGCGGGCGGGCACCAGCAGATGCAGCGGCGCCTCGCCGAAGGGCGTGGTGCCGGCTGGCGGCAGGTCGTGAATTTGCCCGTCACTGATCGCCACCACACCGGCGAGGCGGGCACGCGGAATATCGGCCATGGCGCGGTCGATCGCGGTGAAGAGCTGGGTGCCCTCGCTGCCCGCTTCCGGCACGATGATGGTGCGCAGCTCAAAATCCGGCAGATCCTTCGCCGCCGCCTCGATTTTCGCCCGCGCCGCCCCCGCCAGCGCCGCGCGCGTGCCGACACCCATCGAGGCGGATTGGTCAACCACCAGCAGCCCAATATCCGGCAGCCCTTCGCGCGTCTCCTCGATCACCCGTGGCCCGGCGAGCCACAGGCACAGCACGGCAAAGGCGAAGAACCGCCAGATCGCCCCGCGCGCCCGGGTGAAGAGGCCGACCGCCACCGCGACCAGGCAGAGCGCCGCCAGCGCGCCGATCAGCCACCACGGCACCACCGGATCGAAGCGCAGCGCGGCGATGGCTTGTTCGAACTTCATTGCCCCAACCGCTCCAGCAGGGCCGGCACGTGCACCTGGTCGCCCTTGTAGTTGCCGGTCAGCGCGTACATCACGAGATTGACCCCGAACCGGTAGGCCAGCACCCGCTGCCGCGCCCCGCCAGGGATGGTGGCGTAGGGGTTGCGCCCCTGCGCATCGACCGCCCAGGCCGAGGCCCAGTCATGCCCGCCGATGATCACCGGCGAGACGCCGTCATTGCTGCGGTCCTGGTCGCTCGCCACCCAGATGGCATCGCCGGCGAAGCGGCCGGGAAATTCGCTCAGCAGATAAAAGGAGCGCGCCAGCACATGCGCCTGGGTCAACTCCGCCAGCGCCGGCACCACCAGCCCGCGGCCGATCTGGCGCAATGCCGCCTCGGCCCCGGCGGAAAATCCCTCGCCCGAGCCGCCATTGCGCGTGTCGATCAGGATGATCCCGCCATTGGCCATGAACAGGTTGAGCGCCGCCACCGCCTGCCCCGTCGGTGCCGGCGCCTCGGCGGTGATCGGCCAGTAGAGCAGCGGGTAGAGCGAGAGATCGTCCTGCCCGGGCTCCACCCCGGCCGGCTCGGCCAGGGCGGCGGCGGTGCGGCGGTTGACGTAATCGGACAGGCCGATCAACCCCGCCCGCGCCACATTATCCACCTGCGCATCCCCGGTCAGCACATGAGCGAGGCGGGTGCCGCGCGCCGGGTTCTCCTCCGGCGAAAGCTGCGGCGCCTGAGCCTGCGCGAGCGGCGCGACCAGGAGAAAAGCCAGCACCGCGGTTGCCCCCAACAGCCCGCGCAGCCGCAGCGAGGCTAGCATGTCGATCGCCAGCAGCAGGATCGCCACCGCCATCAGCCACGGCGCCAGCCCGCGCTCCGGCGGAATGCCGCCCAGCGGCTCGAACGTCGCGCCGGGGATCGCCGAAGCGGCCACCGGCATCGCCATGCGATTGGCGAGGTTGAGCACACGCCGCGCCGTCTCCGGCCCGTAGATGCCAGGCGGCGCGCGCGGCCCGGGGTCGGCGCGGGCGAGTTCGGCGGCGGTCATCGCAGCCGCCACCGCCGGGGGCGCGCCGGGCTGGCCGAACCCGTCCAGCGTCTCCACCGGCGCCAGTTTCTGCGTGCTGCCCTCATCCCCGCCGGTCACGCCATTGGCCAGCTCGACCAGCCGGCGCAGCATGTCGACAAACAGGCCGGAGAGCGGCAGGTCCGACCAATCGGCATTGGCGGTCACGTGGAACAGCACCACCTGCCCGGCGCCGCGCGTGGCATGGGTTACCAGCGGGGTGCCGTCGCCGAGCCGCGCCCAGGTGGCATCCGCGAGATGCATCCCCGGCGCCGCCAGCACCTGGCGGGTGATCTTGACCTCCGCCGGCACGGCAAGCCCCGCGAAGGGCGAGGTGGGCGCGAACCCAGCCAGCCCCGCCGGCTGACTCCAGGACATCGCGCCGCCGAGCTGGCGATCGCCTTCCAGCATTTTCACCGGCAGCAATGTATCCGGCCGCTCCGCCGTCTTGGGCCCGGCGAAGCGGATCAGCATGCCGCCCTTGCCCACCCAATTCGCCAGCACCTCGCGCTCCGGCCCGTCCGGCACCACCCGGTCGGCCAGGATCAGCACGGAAATCTCGCGCGACAGCAGCGCCGCGAGCTCCCCCTCCCGCAATTCGGTGGAGGTTTCCAACGCCCGGCGGAGATAGAACAACTGGCCGGTCAACGGCGCCCCGGCCGCCGCCGCGTCGCCGGCCAGCAGCCCGACCGGGCGGCGGCGCCAGCGCTCGTCGAGCATCACCACCCCCGCCACGGTGGACGATCCCTCGATCACCAGCTTGGACAGCCGGTTGCGCAATTCCGGCGGCAGCAGCATCGGCGCCTCAGCCGAAGTGGCGCCGCCGGTGATCGGGACGACGATGCGTGCGAGCGTGCGACCATCGGCCGATTGCGCGGCCACCGCCACCTCGCTCGCCGCAGCCGCCACGGGATGCGCGACGCGCACCACCAGCCGATCCGGCTCGGCGCGCGGCGGCAGCAGCAGCCGCGTGCCGCCATCCTCGGCGCGCATCTCCACCACCGGCCCCACGGAAGCCAGCGCAGCGGCGAAGCGGCTCCAATCTGGCCCGCCCTCCAGCCCATCGAGGATCGCCACCACGGCGCCCGCCTTGGCCAATTGCGCCGCCTGCGCCGCCGCCGCGCGATCGACCCCCCAGGGCTTCGGCCGCAGCGCCTCGACCAGCGGCCTGGCCACCGCGGCATCCATCGCCGGCGTGGCGGAAGGCGGTGCGCCGGTCTCAGCCGGCGCTGTGGCGAGCAGCACGACCTTGCGCCCCGCCCGCTCTGCCCGGTCCAACACCGTGCGCGCGACGACGACGCGCTTCGCCCAGTCGCGCGCCGCCGCCCAGCCATCATCGATCACCAGCAGCACCGGCCCACTGCCCGGCAAGGCGGCGCCCGATTCGAGCACGGGCTGCGCGAGCCCGATGATCACCAACCCGGCCACGACGCAGCGCAGCACCAGCAGCCAGAGCGGCGTGCGCGCCGGCGTCTCGCTGTTGGACATCAGCCCGAGCAACAGGCGGATCGCCGGGAAGCGCTCGATGCGCGGCGCCGGCGGCGTCACCCGCAGCAGCCACCACAGCAGCGGCAGCGCGGCCAGCGCGAACAGCACCCAAGGCGCGGCGAAGATCATCGGCGGCCGAGCTGCGGCGCCAGCGCCGTGTAGAGGCCAAGCAGCGCGGATTCCGCGGGATGATCGGTGCGATGGATGGTGAAACCCCAGCCGGCGGCTCGGCAAATCGCCCGCAACCCGTCCTGCTGCGCCGCCAGCCGCTCCCCATAGGCCTCCCGCACGCCCTCGACGCGGGCGATCAGGGTGGAGACTTCGCGCCGTACCCCCTCGAAGCGCACCCGCCCCTCATAGGGCAGCACCGCCTCGGCTGGGTCCAGCACCTGCAGCAGATGGCCGCGCACGGGGATGGAGGCCATGCGCCCGACCGCCTGCTGGATCACCTCCAGCGGCGCGAGGAAATCGCCGATCAGCACCACCTGGGCATGGCGAGGAAGCGGCACTTCTGGCGGCACCCCCTCGCCGGCGGGCTGGCGCGCCACCAACTCGGCCAGGCGCTCCACGCTGGAAACCGCGCGCCCCTCGCTGCCCAGCAGCCGCACGCGCTCGCCGCCGCGGATCAGCAGCGCGGCGAGTGCCAGCAGCAGCAACTCGGCGCGCTCGGCCTTTTCCACCGGCGCGCCCTTGCGCCAGCGCATGCTCTCGCCGCCATCGCGCCAAAGCGCCACCGTCTGCGCCGCCTCCCACTCGGTCTCGCGGATGAAGGCACGATCGGAGCGGGCGGATTGCCGCCAGTCGATCCGGTTGACCGCATCGCCCGGCAGAAAGGGCCGATATTGCCAGAAACTATCGCCCTGGCCGACCCGGCGCCGCCCGTGCACGCCCTGCGCCACCGTCGCGGCCACCCGCTCGGCGGCGACCAGCAGCGGCGGCAGCGTGGCGCCGAGCGCCTCGGCGCGGCGGGCGAGTGCGCTCACCCGAGCCGCCCGATCAGCCGGGAGATGATGTCGGACAACACGATGCCGTCGGCCCGGGCGGAGAAATTCAGCGCCATGCGATGGCGCAGCACCGGCGGCGCGAGGGCGATAACATCCTCCACCGAGGGGGCGAGCCGCCCATCGAGCAGCGCGCGGGCGCGCGACGCCAGCATCAGCGCCTGCGCCGCCCGCGGGCCGGGGCCCCAGGCGACGTGCTTGCGCACCTCCTGGTCATCCGAGATTTCCGGCCGGCCGCCGCGCACGATGGAGAGGATCGCCTCCACCACGCTCTCCCCAACGGGCACCCGGCGGATCAGCACCTGGGCCGCCAGCAGCTCATCGGCCGTCAAAGCCGGCTCCGGCGGCGCCTCGGCCGCGCCGGTGGTGGCGATCAGCATCTGCCGCTCGGCCGCCAGCTCGGGATAGGTCACCGTCACTTCCAGCAGGAAGCGGTCGAGCTGGGCCTCGGGCAGCGGATAGGTGCCCTCCTGCTCGATCGGGTTCTGCGTCGCCAGCACATGGAACGGCCGCGGCAGACGATGCTCGACGCCGCCCACCGTCACCCGCTGCTCCTGCATCGCCTGCAGCAGGGCGGACTGGGTCCGCGGGCTGGCGCGGTTGATCTCATCGGCCATCAGCAACTGGCAGAACACCGGGCCGGGCACGAAGCGGAAATTGCGCCGCCCCCCCGCATCCTCGTCCAGCACCTCGCTGCCCAGAATATCGGCCGGCATCAGGTCGGGCGTGAACTGCACGCGCTTGGTGGCGAGCCCCATCACCACGCCCAGCGTCTCCACCAGGCGGCTCTTGCCGAGGCCAGGCACGCCCACCAGCAGCACGTGGCCGCCCGAGAGCAGGGTGATCAGCGTCTGGTCCACCACCTCCTGCTGGCCGTAGATGGCGCGGCCGATTTGCCGGCGCGCCGCGGCGATGCGCTCGCCCAGCGCCTCAACGGCGGCCAGGATGTCGCCGGACGGGGGAGGCACGGGGGCAATGCTGGCGGACATGGGTCGGATCCTCGGCTGGCGCAGATAACAAATAGGGCTGCGGTGACACGCTGCCACTTCCCCCGGACGGGGGATGCTACCTATATCTTCCCATGGGGCGAAAGACCGTCCGAGGGTGCAATGTCGTGAATGAGGCCTTGCCGGCGATAAATGATCTCCTTGATGGCGCCCGGGCCAGACCCCGGCGCGCGCCCGTGGAGTGCGGAGATCTGCCGTTCGTCATCCGGCGCGACGGCTCGTGGCTCTATTGCGGCACGCCGATCAACCGCAAGGAGCTGGTTTGCCTGTTCGCCTCGGTGCTGACGCGCGAGGCGTGCGGCGATTTCTACCTGCAAACCCCCGCCGAACGCGGGCGTATCGTGGTGGAGGATGCGCCCTTCGTCGCGGTCGAGCTGAACTGGACCGGCATCGGGCCGGACCAGGCGCTCACCTTCCGCACCAATGTCGACCAGATGGTCACCGCCGGGCGCGAACACCGCATCCGCATCGCCTATGACGTGGTGACCTGCGAGCCCACCCCCTACCTCACCGTGCGCGCCGGCGATGGCGCCCACCCGATCGAGGCGCGCATCGGCCGCGCCGTCTATTACGAACTGATCGCCCTGGCCGAGGCCGGCGAGGTCAACGGGCGCAGCGTGCTGGGCGTGTGGAGCGGCGGCTGCTTCTTCCCGCTGGGTGACCTGCCGGATGAGGAAGACGCCTGACGTGGATGAATCCGAACTGCGCGCCCGCCTCGCCACCCCCGCCCCCCCGCGCCCGCCGCAGCGCGGCACCATCGAGGTGGATAACCCCCCCTCGCTCGCCGCCCCCTTCGGCAGTGACGAAGGCTGGACCCTGGCCGACCAGCCGCTGGTGCCCGCCGCCGTGCTGGTCTCCTTCCTGCAAGGGCGCGAGCGCGGCGTGCTGCTGACCAAGCGCACCGCCCATCTCAACAAGCACGCCGGCCAGGTCAGCTTCCCCGGCGGACGGATCGACCCCGGCGACGGCAGCCCCGAGGCGGCCGCCCTGCGGGAGGCGCAGGAGGAGGTCGGGCTCGATCCCGCGCTGGTCGAGATCACCGGCCGCCTCGGCGACTACGTTACCGGCACCGGCTATCGCATCACCCCCATCGTCGGCCTGCTGCCGCGCGGGCGGGATCTCGACGAGCTCGCACTCTCTCCCTCGCCGGACGAGGTGGCGAGCGTCTTTGCCCTGCCGATGTCCGTGCTGCTTGACCCCGCCGCCCCGCAGCGCCGCCGCGCGCATTATCGCGGGCGCTGGCGGGAATTCTGGGTCTGGCCGCACCCGGACCACTACGTCTGGGGGGCCACCGCGGCGATCCTGGTCCATCTCGCCGAACGGCTGCGCGGCGCCTGATGCTTGTCCTGGCCGAAATCGGCCTGTTCCTGTTCCCGACCGCGCTCTACGTCGCCTGGCTCTATGCCGGCAACCACACGCCGCGCTGGGCGGTGTGGGTGACGCTGGGGGTAACCGCGGTGATCGCTGCCGGCATCATCCGCTTCGGCATCACCAACGCCATCGCGCCCGACGCCGCCTACGTGCCCGCCCATATCGAGGATGGCCGCATCGTGCCGGGCCACGCCGCGCCGAAACGGCGGTGATGACGACCCCACCCGAATTCCTCGCCGCGCCTTCCCTGCGTGCGGTGCTCGCCGCCCTGCCGAATGCCCGCATCGCCGGTGGCGCGGTGCGCGATGCGCTGGCGGGATGCGCGGTCGCCGATATCGACCTCGCCACCCCCGAACCGCCGGACGCGATGATCGCCGCACTGCGCGCCGCCGGCATCCGCCCCATCCCTACCGGCCTCGCACACGGCACCGTCACCGCCGTGGTGGGGAGCTCGAGCTTCGAGATCACCACGCTGCGACGGGACGTAGAGACCGATGGGCGACATGCCCGAGTTGAATTTACCGACGACTGGCGCGAGGACGCGGCGCGGCGCGATTTCACCATCAACGCCATGTCGATGGACCGCGATGGGCGGGTGTTCGATTATTTCGGCGGGATGGATGATCTCGCGGCCGGCCGCGTGCGCTTCGTCGGCGACGCTGCGACACGCATCGCCGAGGACTACCTGCGCATCCTCCGCTTCTTCCGTTTCCATTCCCGCTACGGGCGCGGGGAACCCGATGCGGCGGCGGTCGCCGCCATCGCCGCCGCAGCGCCGCATCTCGCACGCCTATCGCCCGAGCGCATCTGGAGCGAGCTCAAACGCATCCTCGCCGCTGCCACGCCGAGCGAGGCGGTGCATCTGATGGAAGCGCTCGGCGTGCTCGCCGTGGCGCTACCCGGAGGCGCCGATCCCGCCGCGCTCGATCGCCTGCTCGCCCATGCCGCGCCGCCCGACCCGTTGCTGCGCTTCGCCGCGCTCTCGTCGGACGACCCGGAGGGCGTCGCCGCCGCGCTGCGCCTGTCCGGCGCCGAGCGGTACAGCCTCATCGCCCTGCGCGATGCGCCCGCATTGGGTCCCGAAGTTGATGCGACAGCCATCCGCGTCGCGCTGGCGGACTGGCCGCGCGAGGCACTGATCGGGCGTGCCTGGCTCGCCCATGGCGACCACGCCGCCATTGCCCGCATCGAAGCCACCGAGGCGCCCGAGTTCCCGCTGCGCGGGCGTGACCTCGCGGCCGCCGGTGTGGCCGCCGGGCGGACGATGGGCGCGCTGCTGCGCGAGATAAGGGCATGGTGGCTCGCGGGCGGCTGCATCGCCGATGCAGCCGCCTGCCGGGCCGAACTGGCGCGGCGGTTGGGCGGAGCCTCAGTGGCCTGAATTGGCCCCGGAGAAATCCGGCGCTTCCAGGCCCGAGGCCGCAAGCTGCTCCACCAGCGCCGCCTTCAGCCGGTCGAGCCCGATCTCCGAATTGGCCTCGCAGCGCGCCACCAGCACCGCCTGGGTGTTGGACGCCCGCAGCAGCCACCAGCCATCGGCGGTGGAGACGCGCACGCCGTCATTATCGGCGACCTCGGCGCCCACCGCCTTCAGCCGGCCGGCCACTTCCTCAATCACCGCGAACTTGCGCACATCGTCGCAGTTGAAGCGCAGCTCCGGCGTGTTGATCACCTGCGGCAGCGCCTCGCGCACCGCCGAGAGCTTGCCCTCCATGCGCGCGACGATCCCAAGCAGGCGGACGCCGGCGTAGAGCGCGTCGTCAAAGCCGTACCATCTGTCGTTGAAGAAGATATGGCCCGACATCTCGCCGGCCAGCGGACAGCCGGTCTCGGCCATTTTCGCCTTGATGAGGGAATGCCCGGTCTTCCACATCAGCGGATTGCCGCCGGCCCGCGCCACCTCGTCGAACAGCACCTGGCTCGCCTTGACGTCGGCGATGATGGTGGCGCCCGGGTGGGTCTTCAGCACGTCGCGCGCCAGCACCACCAGCAACTGATCGCCGAACATCATGGTGCCGCTGTCATCCACCACGCCGATGCGATCCGCGTCGCCATCGAAGGCAATGCCGAGATCGGCGCCGCGGGCGCGCACCTCATGGATCAGCGCCTCCACGTTCTTCAGCACCGTGGGGTCCGGGTGGTGGTTGGGGAAGGTGCCGTCGATCTCGGGGTAGAGCACCGTGTGGTTGCCGGGCAGCCGCTTCACCAGCCGCTCCAGCACCGCGCCGGCGGCGCCGTTGCCGTTGTCCCACACCACGTTGAGTGCACGCGTGCCGCCGTCCCAGTCCTGCGCCAGGCGGTCGATGTATTCCTCGGAGACGTCGATCGTCCGCACCCCGCCGGCGCCCTCGGCCACCACGTCGCCCGCGGCGGCCATGCGGCCGATATCGGTGATCTGCTTGCCGAAGAAGGGCTTGCCGGCCAGCATCATCTTGAAGCCGTTGTAGTTCGGCGGATTATGGCTGCCGGTCAGCATCACCGCGCCGCCGGTCTTCCCCACGGTGGCCGCGTAATACAGCATCGGCGTCGGCCCGAGGCCGATCCGGGTGACATCCATCCCTGAGGCGCGCAGCCCGGCGACCAGCGCCGCCTCCAGCGAAGGCGAGGACACCCGCCCGTCATAGCCGACCGCAACCGTGCTGCCGCCGTTGCGCGCGACCACGGTGCCGAAGCAGCGGCCGATGGCGAAGGCATCCGCCTCATGCAGCGTCTGCCCGACGATGCCGCGAATATCGTATTCGCGCAGCACGGTGGGATTGAAAGCGTGAACGAAACTCATGCTGGTGACCCGCTTATACGTAGTTCTTGAGGAAGGCCGAGACCTGCGCCGCCATGTCCGGCCGCTTCAGCGCGAAGGCGATCTGCGCCTCGAGGAAGCCGATCTTGTCGCCGCAATCGAAGCGGCGGCCTTCGTAGCGCAGCCCATGGAACGGCACCTGGCCGATCAGCTTGGCCATCGCGTCGGTCAACTGCACCTCGCCGCCGGCGCCGCGCTCGAGCATACCGAGATACTGCATCACCTCGGGCCGCAGCACGTAGCGGCCGATGATGGAGAGGTTGGAGGGCGCATCCTCCGGCTTCGGCTTCTCCACCAGGCCCTTGACCTCGACGAGGCGGCCGTCATCGGCGCCGATGTCGAGAATGCCGTAGCGGTTGGTCTGGTCGTGCGGCACCTCGGTGACGGCCACCACGCAGCCGCCGGTCTGGTAATAGGCCTCGGCGAGCTGCTGGGTGCAGGGCGTCTCCGACAGCACGAGATCGTCCGGCAGCAGGATAGCGAAGGGGTCGTCGCCGACGAAAGCGCGCGCGCACCAGATGGCATGGCCGAGCCCCATCGGCTCCTGCTGGCGCACCGTCACCATGGCGCCCGGCGGCAATTGCGCCTCGCGCAGCATGCGCAGCTCGGTCTCCTTATGGCGCATCCTCAGCGTCGCCTCGAGCTCGTAGGCGATGTCGAAATGCTCGACGATCGCGGTCTTGCCGCGGCCGGTGATGAGGCAGAACTGCTGGATGCCGGCGGCGCGCGCCTCTTCGATCGCGTATTGGATCAACGGCTTATCCACCACCGGCAGCATCTCCTTGGCCATCGCCTTGGTGGCGGGCAGGAAGCGGGTGCCGAGCCCGGCGACGGGCAGGACGGCCTTGCGGAGCGGTTTGGTCACGTGGAGCATCCTTGGTCTGTGCTGCGGCGGCAGTATTCACCACAGGCGGCCGAATTATGGCACATCCGTGTGTTAACAAAAACGTCACCCGGCATCAGCCCAGCAGAACGTCTCGCGCCTGGTTGATCCGTGCGGCCAGCCAATCGGAGCCGCCGCGATCGGGGTGCGCGGCCTGCATCAGCCGGCGATGCGCGGCGCGGATGGCGGCCTCGTCAGCGCCGGGCTTCAGGCCGAGGATCTCATAGGCCTCCGCCCGGCTGATCGGGCCCGTCGGCTTGGCCGCCCCGCCCGGCTTGGCCCGCTGCTCCACCACCCAGGACCACACCAGCGGCCCCAGCATCACCAGCGCCCAGATCGCCGTCATCCCGCGGCCGGAGAACAGCAGCATCGCGGCCAGCAGCATACCACCAATCGCGCCGGCCCAGATGCCGAGCGTCTTCAGCGTGCGGACATTGGCCTTGGAGAACATCCCCAACGCCGCCAGTACCGCGCCGAGGCACAGCGCGCCGAGAAGCAGCGCCACCATCGCCCTAGCCCGTGTGGCGCAGCGCGTGCGCCTGCTGGGCCGCCACCGCCGAGACGTTGAGGATGCCGCGCGCCGTCACGCTCGGCACCACCACATGCACCGGCTTGCTCATCCCCAGCAGCAACGGCCCCACCGGCAGCCCGTCTACCGCGGCCTTCAGCAGGTTGAAGGCGATGTTGGCGGCATCGAGCGTCGGCATCACCAGCAGGTTCGCCGTGCCGGACAGGCGGCTATCGGCCACCGCGCGGTGGCGGATGGTTTCCACCAGCGCCGCATCGGCATGCATTTCCCCGTCGATCTCGAGATCGGGCGCCCGGGCGCGGATCAGCCCGAGCGCGGTGCGCATTTTCCTGGCACTCGGCGAGTTCGACGCGCCGAAGGAGGAGTGCGAGAGCAGCGCCGCCTTGGGCACGATGCCGAAGCCACGCACCGCCTCGGCGGCCAGCAGCGTCATCTCCGCCACCTGCTCGGCCGTGGGGTCCACGTTCATGTAGGTGTCGCAAATGAACAGCTGTCCCGCCGGCAGAATGAGGCAGGAGAGGGCGTAAAGTCGCGACACCTCGGCCCGCTTGGGGATGATCGGCATCACGTCCAGCATCTGCTGCCACCAATCCGTGGAACCGCCGCAGATCGCGGCATCCACCAGCCCGGCCTCCAACATCATCGCGGCGGCCACCGAACGGCGCGTGTGCATGCGCCGCTCCGCCGCCACCGGCGGCGTGCCGCGCCGTCCGACCAGCGCCTGGTAGCGCGGCACCAGCGGCGCGAAATAGGCCTCATCGGCGGCGGGATCGAGCACCTGCACGCTGCCGCCGAGGTCCATGCGCAACCCCATGTCGCGCACCATGCCCTCGATCACCGAACGCCGCCCGAGCAGGATCGGCTCGGCGATGCCGTCATCGAGCACGGATTGGGCCGCCCGCAGCACCCGCTCATCCTCGCCCTCGGCGTAGACGATGCGCGCCGGCGCCGCCTTCGCTGCCTCGAACACCGGGCGCATCAACTGGCCGGAGCGGAATACGAAGCGCTCCAGCTCGCGCTGATAGGCGACGAAATCGGCGATCGGGCGGCGCGCCACGCCGCTCTCCATCGCCGCTTTGGCCACCGCCGGCGCGATCTGCAGGATCAGGCGCGGGTCGAAGGGCTTGGGGATGATGTAGTCGCGCCCGAACACCGGCGCCGCCCCGCCATAGGCCGCCGCCACCACCTCGGAGGCCTCGATCCGCGCCAACTCGGCAATCGCCTCCACCGCGGCGAGCTTCATCGCCTCGTTGATCGTCGTCGCCCCGGAATCGAGGGCGCCACGAAAAATGAACGGGAAACAGAGTACGTTGTTGACCTGGTTCGGGTAGTCGCTGCGCCCGGTCGCCACGATGGCATCCGGCCGCGCCGCGCGCACCGCCTCGGGCAGGATTTCAGGCTCGGGATTGGCCAAAGCGAGAATCAGCGGCTTGGGCGCCAACTTGTGCAGCCACTCCGCCTTTAGCACCCGCGGCGCCGAGAGGCCCATGAAGATATCCGCCCCCTCCAGCACATCGGAGAGCCCCCGCGCATCGGTCGGCTTGGCGTAGGAGGAGAGGCGCTCGTCGAGCCCTTCGCGGCCGGCATAGACCACGCCCTTGATATCGGTCAGCCACACATTCTCGCGCTTCAGCCCCATCGCGATCAGGAGATCCACGCAGGCCAGCGCCGCCGCCCCGGCGCCCGAGGTCACGAGCTTCACGTCCTGCAGCCGCTTGCCCTGCAGCACCAGCCCGTTGCGCACCGCGGCGGCCACGGTGATGGCGGTGCCGTGCTGGTCGTCGTGGAAGACCGGAATGCCCATGCGGGCGCGCAGCTTGTCCTCGATATAGAAGCACTCGGGGGCCTTGATATCCTCGAGGTTGATCGCCCCGAACGTCGGCTCCAGCGCCGCCACCACGGCGCAGAAAAGGTCGGGGTCGGTCTCGTCCACCTCGATATCGAACACGTCGATGCCGGCGAATTTTTTGAACAGGACGGCCTTGCCCTCCATCACCGGCTTGCCGGCCAGCGCGCCGATATTGCCTAGCCCCAACACTGCCGTGCCGTTGGAGATCACCGCGACGAGGTTGCCCCGCGCGGTATAGTCCATCGCGGTATCGGGGTTGGCGGCGATTTCCATGCAGGCGGCGGCGACGCCGGGGGAATAGGCGAGCGCCAGGTCACGCTGGGTCGCCATCCGCTTGGTCGCCTCGATCGCCAGCTTCCCCGGCCGCGGCAGCCGATGATAGTCGAGCGCCGCCTTGCGAAAATCCTCGTCCATGAAACCATCCGCTCCATTTCCCGGGAATGTCGGCGCTCCAGGGCGATGATGCAAGAAAGCCGGACAGGCCGCGCCCACCATATCGCCTCCGGCGCGGCAGACTTGATCAATTTGATAGACCGGAATTGAATTCCCGTCCGTCGACCGGTATCGTCAGCGCAACCTAAAATTCAGTCGGGTATTGTTGCGAAATGCAAAAAACTCCCCCCACACCTGCGATGTTCGACCTGACAGGCCGCAGAATTTGGGTGGCCGGGCATGCCGGCATGGTTGGGCAAGCCATGCTGCGCAGACTTTCCGAAGAGTCTTGCGAAGTAATTACGGCCCCGCGCGACACGCTCGATCTGCGACGGCAAGCCGATGTCGAGGCGTGGCTTGATGCCCATCGCCCCGATGTGGTTGTCGTCGCCGCCGCCAGAGTCGGCGGAATCCTCGCCAACAGCACCTATCCGGCGGACTTCATCTACGACAACCTCGCCATCGCCCAGAACGTCATCCACGGCGCATGGCGTGCCGGCGTGCGGCGGCTGCTCTATCTCGGCTCATCCTGCATCTACCCGAGGCTCGCAGCGCAACCGATGACCGAAGACGCGCTGCTGACTGGCGCGCTCGAACCCACCAACGAGTGGTACGCGGTGGCCAAGATCGCCGGCCTCAAGCTCTGTCAGGCCTATCGCCGCCAGCATGGCTGCGACTTCATCAGTGCCATGCCGACCAATCTCTACGGCATCGGCGATAATTTCGACCAGCGCGGCGGACATGTGCTGCCCGCGCTCATGGCCCGGTTCGATGCCGCACGCGAAGCCGGTGCACCGCAAGTGGCGATCTGGGGCAGTGGCCAGCCGCGCCGCGAATTTCTCTTCGTTGATGACCTCGCCGACGCACTCATCCATCTGCTGCGCCACTATGATGGCGACGAACACATCAACATTGGCACCGGCGAGGATGTCAGCATCGCCGAGCTCGCCGCCCTGCTCGCCAGCGAGGCCGGATATGCCGGCGAGTGTGTTTTTGATCCATCGAAACCCGATGGCACACCGCGCAAGCTGCTCGATGTATCGCGACTACATGCGCTGGGCTGGCGCCACCGCACGGCGCTGCGGGATGGGGTCCGTGCGATGTACCAGTGGTATCGCGCCCAGCAGGCATCCGGCGCCCCGCTGCGCGGGGCACCCGCTACCTGACGGCTTCGAGATTGAGGCTGACCAGCCGTCCGGCCTGCTTGTCCATATGGGGCAAGTAAGCCTGCGAATAGTCGTCCACACTCGCATGCTCGGTGGTCCGCCAGTCCCAGCGCCGAACCGTGCGGAACCCTGCCGCCTGCAATGCGGTGGTGAGCAGAGGCTCATCAAAGACCATCCTGTGATAGTCAAACCCGTTGCGCTGCCCGCCCACCATCAAGCCGATGATATCGGACAGACCTCGCGCCAAACCGCCCTCGACGTAAAGTGCCGCGCAGCACGCGAAATCCGGCACTGCCAGCCGCAAGACCCCGCCTGGCCGCAGCACGCGGTACCATTCGCGCAGAGCTGCCGCATATTCATGCCGTCCGAAATGCTCCAGCACATGACTGGCATAGATCATCTCGATGGTGCCATCCGCATGCGGCAAAACCCGCGCATCCGACACGTAGTCGACTCCGCTGATCGGCATGATATCGATATGCAGAAATCCATCGATTCGCTTGCCACCACAGCCGATATGCAGCTTCACGAAACCACCCTCTGCGGAACCGGGCCCCGCGCCGTCACGATATCGCATCCCGCGATGCGACCTGCACGGCCAATTCCTGATTTACCTCAGAGATCCCGTCGTCGATATCGACCGCCGCCCGCAATGCGGCAATGGCCTCATCATGTTTGCCGCGCCCTCGCAATATGCGGGCATGGAGCATGAGCACGTATGGGTTCTCGACGTGGAGGGCCAGGATCCTCCGCATTTGGGCCTGCGCCTGGTCGAGCCGCGATTGCGATACGGCGATTCGCGCCTGCCGGATAAGGGAGTCGCTTGTCCATACCTGATGCCATTCGATCCGGCGCCGGATTTTGACCTCCGAGACCACATCGCCCACACGCGCATACTCAGCAGCCAGCAACATGGCGTTCGCAGTTGTTTGCGCCGCCCGGTACGCCGATTCGGCAAATAAAATCGCCTGCCTCGGCGAGAGCTTCGGGATGACATGCTTCAATATTGGAGCCTCGATGTCTCGTGTGAGCGTGACGTCAAGGGTTTCGCTATTGAGGATGGCGAGGCGCGCGAACAGACTGGCGCTGTATATCAGGGCGGAACAAGCGGACAGCGCCCAGGCATCCTGTACCGCCTCGAACAGGATCTCCGGATCGTGTCCTTCGCTGGCCAGATGCTCCGCGTAATTCCGGTCCGGAAGCTTCTGCGCCAATGTGATGCAGTTCGGCAGCAGAGCCCTCATCGCCGTAACAAAACCCGCGTTGTCGCTCGCGATGAAATGGCGTGGCGCACTCCATCCCTGCGCCGCCGCTATGTCCTTTGCATGTTGGGCATAGCGACGCTGAAGTTCCCCCAAGCGTGCCGCGTAGTCGGGGAAACTGCCGGTATCGAAGCGGCCGAGCAAATGCTCGCCATTCCCATGGCGGAAATAGATTCCGATGATCGGCCCGCCGTTGCGCAAATTGGCGATATTGGCGTCAATGCGCTCGCGCAGCCAGCCACGCAAGGCAACCCGCACCAGCGGTGGCGTCTGCCGGGCCGCTAGCGGGTATACCGAAATAAGCCACGTGCCATGCACCAGGACCACGCGCTCCGGTCTTTCCGAGGCGCGCGGCAGGTCCTCAGGATTTCTCACATGGAACTTGCTCGGGTCATCGTGCAACGCACGGACCGCTGTGGGGTTCGTCGTCACAGCGAGGTCTTTCGGTCCCTCCAAGGCGAAACACTCGCAGAACTGCCGATGCGCATCATTGGCGAAATACTGAAAATTGGCGGCATCGATCACCAGCCCTCGACCCTCCCTTCTGGCCCACATCGCAAGATTGAGAATGGCACTCAGGACATGGCCAAGCCCCGTGCGGCCGACCCGATACAGCACCATTCGACGCCCGTCCGCTGTCTCTCGCTGCTCAACCAGCGCCATCGCCGTTCTCCCCCATGCCAAGCTTAGCCGCAGGCGCGCCGAACGCCACTTTAGCGGTGCGGCACTACCGCAATAGTGCTCTGTCGCATGCCGGCCCTCCGGCCCCACGTCAACCCGGCCCAAGCGGCCCCGACACGTCGGCGTCTGCCGCAGCAGGCTGCCATGACCATTTGCGCAATGCCGCACATGCGGAGCCATCAGCCCTATCTCCCGGCGGCGTGGTCTGCTAACACGCCGCCGCCATTCAAGGAGCAGCAACCATGGCCGCCGAGAAGACCTCCATTGAGCTCGACAAGACTGAATTCGCCCTCATCGTCGGCGAAGAGGATGGCGAGATGTCCGTCCGCGTCGTCGGTGGTGCAGAGATTGCGGACGATGTCGAGGAGATGCCGGCCCCGGCCGAGATCGTGCTCGCGCTGGCGATGCGTCTGCTGCGCGATCCTGATTTCCATGACGAGGTGATCGACTGGTACTACGAGCACCAGGACGAGATGGACGACGAGGATTGAGATCGGTTGCCGGCGGGGTGTAGCCCCGCCGGCACTCCGTCAGGTACCGAACTTGAAGCCCGCGTAGTTGCGGGCCGCCACGTGGTTGCAGATTTCCCGGTAGCGCAGCATGCCGCCGGCATAGGGCATGAACACGCGCGGCTTACCGGGCACGTTGGCGCCGAGGTACCAGGAATGTCCGGCCATCGGCAGTAGAGTCGCGTTGGCCGCGTCGTTGACGTGAGCCACCCACTTCTCCGCCTCTTCGTCCGATGTCTCGATGGTCGCGATGTTATTGGCGCGCAGATGGGCGATGCAGTCGGTGATCCATTCGACGTGCTGCTCGATGCAGACCGGCATGTTGCAGAGCACCGAGGGGCTGCCCGGCCCGGTGACGGTGAAGAGATTGGGGAAGCCGGCGACCTGGAGGCCGAGATAGGTCCGCGGGCCGGCGGCCCAGGCGTCCTTCAGCTTGAGCCCGTCGCGGCCCGCGATATCCATGCGCATGAACGGCCCGGTCATCGCATCGAAGCCGGTGGCGAAGACGATGATATCGAGCGGATACTCGGCCCCGCTGGTCTTCACCCCATTCGCGGTGATGCGCTCAATTGGCTTGGATCGCAGGTCCACGAGATGCACGTTGGGGCGGTTGAAGGCTTCGAAATAGAAGCTGTCGATCGGCGGGCGCTTGGCGGCGTAGGGGTGGTCGATATCGGCCAGCGCCGCGGCGGTGGCGGGGTCTTTCACGATGCTGCGGATCTTGCCCTTGAGGAACGCAGCCGCCGTGTCATTGGCCGCCTTGTCGACCAGCAGGTCCTGGAAGGTGGCGCGAAACTGCAATCCGCCTTTCTCCCAGGCTTTTTCGTAGAGCGCCTCACGCTCCTCGGCGCTGACGTCCCATACCGAGCGCTGGGCGATCTCGAAGGGATGGCCGTTGGGGGTTCGGCGGGTGGTGTCGCGGATGTCGTCCGCGTGTTCCTTCACGTAACGCTTGAATTCCGGGCTCAGCGGCGCGTTGTGGGCCGGCACGCTATAGTTGGCGGTGCGCTGGAACACGGTGAGCTCGGCCGCCGTCTCGGCGATCACCGGCACCGCTTGGATGCCGGTGGAGCCGGTGCCGATCTGGCCGACACGCTTGCCGGTGAAATCCACCCCCTCATGCGGCCATTGGCCGGTGTGATACCAATCACCCTTGAAATCGGCGAGGCCAGGGATGTTGGGCACATTGGCGGAGGACAGGCAGCCGATGGCGGTGATCAGCCAGGTGCAGGACATTTCCTCCCCGGCCGCGGTGGTGACGTGCCAGCGATTGGCGGCCGCGTCATAGCGCGCGGCGGTCACGCGGGTGTTGAATTCGATATCACGGCGGAGGTCAAACCGGTCTGCCACGTGGTTGAGATAGCGCAGGATTTCCGGCTGCTGCGGGTAGCGCTCGGACCATTCCCACTCCTGCACCAACTCCCTGGAGAAGTAGTACTGGTAGGAGTGACTCTCGGAATCGCAGCGTGCGCCCGGGTAGCGGTTCCAGTACCAGGTGCCGCCGACGCCGTCGCCGGCTTCGAGCACGCGGGTTTTCAGGCCAAGCCGGTCACGCAGGCAGATCAGCTGATACATGCCGGCAAACCCGGCGCCGATGACGATGGCGTCAAACTCGGTGGTGGTCGTCATGTCGAACGTCTTCTCCGTCGGGCCTTGATGGTCCGGCCACAGGATTTTGCGGCGGGGCCGCGATGTCAACCGGCCATCAGCGCCTTGAGCCGCGCGGCGATGCCGGGCAGCGCCGCATCGAGCACGCGCCGGCCGGGCGCCACGCGATCACGGATCGCCGCCATCGCGTCGGATGCGGCGGCACGGGCGGCGGCTTCGTCGAAGGCGAGGATGCGCTTGTCGCGCATGAGCCAGGTGCCGCCCACCATGACCGACTCCACTGCGTCGGGGCTAGCGTGTTGCACCAGGGCGGCGACCGAGGGATCGAGCGCCAGGGCGGCGGCGCCGTCGTGGCGCACCAAGGCGAGATCGGCGAGCATGCCGGGCGCGATCCGGCCGGCCTGGCCACCGAGGCCGAGCACGGCGGCGCCGGTTTCGCTCGCCATGGTCAGCACCTCGCGCGGCGTCGGCCAGGCGGTGTGATCTTGGGTGGCGACGCGGGGCAGCATCATGGCGAGGCGCATGATTTCGAACATGTCGGCGCGCCCGCCGGTATTGGCGGAATCGCTGCCGAGGGCGGTGGCGAGGCCGAGGCGGCGATGGGCCAGCAGGTCCATCACGCCGCTGCCCAGCATCAGGTTGCTGGCGGGGTTGTGCACCACCACCGCGCCGGCCTCGGCGAGGCGGCCGCGCTCGGCCTCGGTGAGCCACACGCCATGGGCGGCGGCGAGGCCGGGGCGCAGCAGGTCCTGCCGCGCCATTTCGGCGACCAACCCGCCCTCCCAGTCCCGCGCGCCAATCATCGCCTGGGCACGGGTTTCCATGAGGTGGAGATGCACGCGCACGTCGTGGCGCTCTTGCAGCCTCCGCCACAGCGCCCAGGCCTCCGGTGTGCAGCGCTGCGGGGCGTTGGGGCCGAGTTGCACCTGAACCCGGCCGGAGCCGGCGCTGGCGGCGCCATGGGCCTCGGCGAAGCGTGCGGCGTAGGCACGCGCATCGAGCCGCGGCAGGGCGCCGGCCATGGCGGCGACCTCGGGCGGCAGGTCGAGCTTCAGCAGGTCGTAGTCCGAGATATCATGCAGGAAGGCGGCGTAGCCGACGCGCAGGCCGGATTGCTCATGCGCGGCGATCGCCTCCCGCCACAGGCCGACATAGGGGGTATGGTCGACCACCCCGGTGATCCCCGCGCGAATGCGCTCGGCCGCCCCCAGCAGGATGGCGGCGCGGATCGCCTCGGCATCGAAAGCGCGGCCGTAGAGCACGGTGTAGAGCGCCCAAAGCTCCAGTGGCAGGGCGTTCTCGGTGCCGCGCAGCAGCGACGAATAGCCATGGGCGTGGGCGTCGATGAGGCCGGGGATCAGCCAGCACCCCGCTGCATCCACCACCTCCCGGGCGCGATGGCGCAATTGCGCGGCCTCGCCGATGGCGGCAATGCGGTCGCCCTCCACCAGCACCGCGCCGGGGGCGAAGCCTTGCTCGCCCAGCACCAGCGCATTGGCGATCAGCACGCTCATCGCTTGGGATGGGCGGCGACGACGGGGTGATCGAGCGTGGTGGTGAATTTCGGCGAAGCGCCGCCGGGTTCGCCCCAGCCGGTGACCTCCGGCCCGAAGAATTCGCGATTGACGGCGAGGAAATGCGCCTCGCCGGCCGGCAGCAGCGCCTCCTCAAAAATCGCCTCCACCGGGCAGAAGGAGAGGCACACGCCGCAATCGATGCACTCATCCGGCTGAATGTAGAGCATCCGCCCGCCGACATAGATGCAATCGACCGGGCAGGCGTGCACGCAGGCGCCGTCCTTCACGTCGATGCAGGCTGTGGTGATGATGTGGGGCATCAGAGGGAAGGAAGGCCTTCTTTTTCTGAAGAAAAAGAAGCAAAAAGACTTTTATCAGTGGCTTCGCGTTCTCCCGGGACAGCGCGAAGCCAAACGGATAAAAGTTTTTTGGTTCTTTTTTTCAAAAAAGAACACCCTTTCTTGTCCATGTCAGGTCCCCGTCCAAACCGGCGCCCGCTTCTCCCGAAACGCCCGCACCCCCTCCTCGCCGTCCTTGCTCGACAGGCAGGCAACGAGTGCCGGCAGCCGCTGCTCGCGGGCTTCCTGTGCGGTCAGATGCGCGGTGCGACGCACCGTCTGCTTGATCGCGCGCAGCGAGAGCGGCGCACAGGCCAGAATCTCAGCAAGCCAGCGATCGACCGCGGCGTCGAGCTCGGCGCGGGGGACGACCTCGTTGACCAGCCCGAGCGCTTTCAGCTCGGCCGCCTTGGCGCGGCGGCCCGTCAGCAGCATGCCCATGGCGAGGTGGTGCGGGATTTGCCGTTGCAGCAGCACCATGCCGCCATCGAGCGGCAGGCGGCCGACGCGGGGTTCGGGCAGGCCGAAGGTGGCCTCCTCGGCGGCGATGATGATGTCGCAGCCCAGCACCATCTCGAACCCGCCCCCCAGGGCGTGGCCGTTGACGCGGGCGATCACCGGCACGTCCAGCGTGGTGCGCAGCGCGATGCCGCCGAAGCCGTTTGGGTTGCCCTCCGCCCAGTATTCCAGGCCGGACTTCTCGACGTTCTTCATGTCCGAGCCGACGCAGAAGGCGCGCTCGCCGGCGCCGCTCAGCACCACCGCGCGTACATCCGGATTGGCCTCGATCTGCCGCCAGATCGCCTCCAGCGCCTGGTCGGTGGTGATGTCGAGCGCGTTCATCACCGCGGGGCGGTCGATGGTGACACGGGCGACGTGGTTGGTGATCTCGAGGCGGACGCTCATGCCAGCACTTTCCGTGCGGCGAGGCCGTCGATTTCGGCTTCGGTGTAGCCGAATTCCGCCAGCACGTCCCGCCCGTCACCGCCGAGCTTGGGCGGCAGGCGGCGGAGCGTGAAGCCGCCATCGGAGAGGTGCACCGGCGAGCCGACAGCCGCGAAATCGCGGCCGCCGCCCAGCAGCATGCCGTTGATCTCGGTCTGCGGGTCGGACAGCGCATCGAACAGCGGGCGCACCGGGGAGCACAGCAGGTCCCGCCCCTCAAGTGCGGCAATCCAGTGTTCGGTGGTGTTGGTGGCGATGCGGGCGCGCAGCATGTCGTGCAGCGCGTTGCGGTTGGTGCTCGCCGTCTCGTAGCTGTCGAAGCGCGGATCGGCGGAGAGGTCGGGCAGGCCGAGGGCGATGCAGATCTCCTGCAGCGGATTGGCTTTGAAGGCGCCGACGATCACCACCGCGCCATCCGTGGTCTCGAAGCAGCCGGTGAAGGGCATCGCGCCCCAGGAGAAATCCCGCTCGCGCATCAGCCACATCGAGGCTTCCTGCATCTGCATCGCCAGCACGGAATCATAGAGCGACACTTCGACGCGCTGGCCCCGCCCGGTGCGGCCGCGTTGCAGCAAGGCGAGCAGGATGC
The DNA here is from genome assembly GCA_903865895.1 of uncultured Rhodospirillales bacterium. Lineage (GTDB taxonomy): Bacteria > Pseudomonadota > Alphaproteobacteria > Acetobacterales > Acetobacteraceae > CAIYPH01. The sequence continues at coordinate 62,556 of CAIPLM010000249.1, forward strand.
CCTGAACCATATGCATGCCGGCCGAATAATCGGCGAGGGCCGTCGGGTAGATCAGCGTGGGCTCCGAGGGGTGGCATTTGCGCGCCATCAGCCCGCTCATCGCCTGAGCCAGGATGTCCTGCCCGCCCTTATGGGCGTAGGGGCCCTTGGGGCCGAAGCCGGTGCCCTCGGCGTAGATGATGCCGGGATTGCGGGCGGACAGCGCCTCGTAGCCAAGGCCCATGCGGTCCATCACCCCTGCCCGGAAGTTGTTCACCACCACATCGGCGGTTTCCAGCAGCCGGTGCACCACCGCCATCCCCTCGGGGGATTTGAGGTCGAGCGCGATGGAGCGCTTATTGCGGTTGAGCGATGAGAACACCGGGTTCTGCAACCCGGCAGGGTCCGGGATCGCGGTGCGCGAGAGATCGCCGGCGCCCATGCGCTCGACCTTGATGACATCGGCGCCGTAGTCGCCGAGCGTCTGGGTGCAGCAAGGACCCATCATCACCTGGGTGAAGTCGATCACCTTGATGCCGTCGAGCGGTTGGGCGGACGTGCTCACGCGGTGGCCTCCAGGATTTTCGCGTTGGCCGAGGGACGGTCCCCGGGGTCGGCTCCCTGGGCGCGCAGGCGCTTCTGCAATTCGGCGACGTCGAGGTCCCGCAGCTTCACGCCGGAGGACAATGCCATGGTGGCGGCGAGCCCGGCGGCCTCGCCCATCGCCATGCAGGGCGGGATTTCGCGCGACATCTTCTGCGCCGCTGACGTGGCAGAGTAGTGCCGGCCGGCGACGAGAAGGTTCTCGACGTTGCGCGGCAGAATGGCGCGGTAGGGAGTGTAGTAGTCCCGCCCGCGCGCAATGCTGTCGGCGAAATGCACGCGCTGATTGATGTCCTCTTTCGTCACCACGTATTCGCCCTCAAGCAGTCGTGTCTGCCGCACCCCGGTCTGCGGCGCCACGTCCACCACGTAGCACTTGGCAAAGCCCGGCAGGTTGGCGCGGATATAATCCACCATGCGATGGATGCGGCGGCGGCCCTCGAACTCGGCGCGGGTGAGGTCGGCCACTTTCATACCGTCATAGCCGGTCATGTGCGGGCAGTTGCACCAGACGATGCCGGGCAACGGCGTCTTCAGCCACCAGTAATCCCACGAGCCGCCGATCAGCCGCTTGGCTTCGCGGTCGATCGCCTGGAAGCGCTCGGGCTCCTCGAACTGGAAGCGCTCGGCCTCGTCGGTATCGACGCCGCCGAGGCGGAACACGGTGGTCACCATGTAGGCGCCCTCGATGAAGGCGGCGCCGGCGGAGGCCGCGACATCGAGATCGCCCGTGGTGTCGATCACCATGCCGCCCATGATCGCCTGGCGGCCCTCCTTGGTCTCCACCACCACGCCCGTGGCGCGGCCATCCTCGACGATGGTGCGGGAGAACCAGGAATGCAGCCGCAGTTCGAGCCCGGCCTCCAGCACCATCTCGTCGGAAATGCGCTTCCAGCCGTCGGGGTCAAACGCCACCGAGTAGCAGATCGGGTGCGGCTTGTAGTGGGTGTGGAAATCGAACACCCCCCAGCGTGACCATTTGCGGTGCATCGCCGGGTCATTGCCGATCGCCTCGGGCGGCGGCACGACGGCCAGCCCGTGCTTGGCCATGCGCCCGATCATCTCGTCGCAAATGCCGCGGACGGTGACCTCGGTGCCGTTCACCATGTCATCGAGCACCAGCACCATGCCGCCCGAGGCGAGGCCGCCCAGATACGGGTACCGCTCCACCAAGGTGACGGAAGCGCCGGCGCGCGCGGCTGAGACGGCGGCGGAGAACCCGGCGGGGCCGCCGCCGACCACCACGACATCGGCGCGCGAGACGACGGGCACCTGGCCGGCGGGCTCATGGATCATGTCGGTCATCTTCATTCTTTCACGTTGGGTATCATGAGACGCCAGCATTTCCGCAACTTACACTAAGTCGCAGGTTGCAACTCAACTTAGCAAAGCCGGAGCCATGGTCGAAGACTTGATCATTGCACCGACTCGGTCCTACACGCCACAACATGGTCTCAGGCTAACGTCAAAAGTCGGCCGAATGAAGGGCATGGATGCCATGGCGAGCAAGGACATTGAAAAATTGTTCCGCGAGAAAGACGAACGTAAAAAAAGTGATAGCTTGCTTGTTGAAGACGACGCCCCCGGCCAGAAATCGTCCAAACAACCTAACCCGCAACGCCGCTTGGATCGCCCAGCACGGCAAGATACTCCGAAAGCGCGATGACTACCAAGCTGACGGCCTTTGCAGCCGAGTGGATGACTTTCGCTACGTTGGTATTGATCGTGACCGCAGCGCAGGCTGCGGATTGGAAATTGCTTGGCAAAAACCTCCCATTGGAACCAGGGATAACGGGAAATATTTACTACGATAAAGATAGCATCGTGCGGCCAAGTGCATCAACGGTGTCCGTGTGGGAGCGATACGAACTTCCCAATCGTGACATGAAGATGTGGATTAGCTTCAATTGTTCAAAAAGAGAAATCACGATCAAATCTGCTATAATCGATGGGCGCAACGTCTATGATGCACCATGGCTCAATAGATCGCTGGGTGTTGAACCCCAGACTTCCGACGAAAAATTGTTTTCGATCGTTTGTAAATAGCTCGACGCCGTCGCGTGTTCGTGAAATAGGCACCCACCTGCCACCAGAGCCATTCCTTGAATGATGGGGGCTGGGGCCTACGGCCCCAGCGGGTCCAGGGCAGAGCCCTGGCCTTCCTGTCTATCCACCGCTCTGCATCATCACCCCCCCGGCGCTTCCCAGCGGATGACGAGACGTTCAAGCAGGCGGACCGCCATGAAGAAGGCGACCGAGAAGGCGGAGCCGCAGAGGACGACGGCGTAGAGCAGGGCGCTGTCGAAGTTGTAGGTGGCCTGGATGATCAGGGCGCCGATGCCTTCCTGCGAGCCGATCCATTCGCCGACAATCGCACCCACCACGGCGGTGGAGGTGGCGACCTTGAGGGCGGAGAACAGGAAGGGGAGCGAGGTCGGCAGGCGGAGTTTCCAGAAGATTTCCCAGCGGCTGCCGGAGAGCACGTGCATCAGCTCCATCGCCTGCGGGCTGACGGCTTCGAGGCCGCGGGCCATGTTCACCAAAGTGGGGAAGAAGCAGATCACCGCGGAAATGGCGATTTTCGGCGCCAGCCCGTTGCCGAGCATCAGCACTAGGATCGGTGCCTTGGCGACGATGGGGATGGAGTTGATGAAGACGGCGACGGGGAAGAACGCCTGCTCCATCGTGCGGCAATGCACGAAGATGGTGGCGATGCCGATACCCAGCAGGTTGCCGATGATGAAGCCGCCGATCGCCTCGATGGCGGTCGGCGCCAGATTGTCCATCAGCATGCCGAATTTCTGATAGAGCGTGATCGCCACCACCTCGGGCGAGGGGGCGATGAAGGGGCGGACGTGGAAATAGGCCACCACCGCCCACCACAGGAACAGCAGCGCGCCGGCGCCGGCGCTCGGCAGCAGCCAGCCGCGCAGTTTGCGGCGGCGCTGGGCGGCCTGCCAGGCGGCGTCCATCTCGGCCTCTTCCATCACAGCCCCTCCAGCACGCGGCGCAGATGGGCGGCGAGGCGGACGAATTCCGGGGTTTCCCGCACTGCAAGGCCGCGCGGCTCCGGCAGATCGACGGTGACCAGCTCGCGCACCCGGCCGGGCCGCGGCGCCAGCACCAGCACCTTGCGGGCGAGGAAGGCAGCCTCGTAGATGCTGTGGGTGACGAAGACGATCGTGGTGCCGGTTTCGCGCCAGATGCGCAACAGCTCCTCGTTGAGGCGGTCCCGGGTGATTTCGTCGAGCGCGCCGAAGGGCTCGTCCATCAGCAGGATGCGGGGGCCGCCGAGCAAGGCGCGGGCGATGGCGACGCGCTGGCGCATGCCGCCGGAGAGCTCATGCGGGTAGGATTTCTCCCAGCCCGCCAGGCCGACCATGTCCAGCAGCGCCTCGGGAGAGACCGGTACGCTGCCACGCCGGCCACCGACTTCGAGCGGCAGGCGCACGTTGTCGAGCACGTTGCGCCAGGGCAGCAGGGAGGCGTCCTGGAAGACGAAGCCGATTTCGCGGCGCTGGCGGGCGCCCGAGGGCGCCTCGCCGAACACCTTCACCGAGCCCGTGGTGGGGGCGATGATATCGGCGATCACCCGCAGCAGGGTGGATTTGCCGCAGCCGGAGGGGCCCAGCAGCGTGACGAAATCGCCTGGCTCGAGCGCCAGCGATACGCGTTCGAGCGCCGTGACCGCACGCCGCTCGCTCATGAAGCGAACGGTGACGTCCCGGCAATCGAGCGCGAGATCCCCCCCCACGACGCTCAGCCGATGCGCGGCCGGGCGTCCTTGGTGGCATCGAGGATTTCCATCGTCATCACCTCCTCGAGCTTGGGCACGCGCTTGGAGAACTGGCCGAGCTCGGCATAGAGCGCGATCTGCTCCTGCCACACGGCGGGGTCCATGGTGCCGTAGCCGCCGGCTTTGGTGGCTGATGTGAAGCAGGCGGCCAGCATGATATCGAGCGCGGCGCGCTCATCCTTGGCGACGAGGTTGGGATAGGCCTTCACCAGATGCTCGATCGCCTTGTCGCGATTGGCGTGCGCGAAGGCCCAGCCCTTGCCGGAGGCGCGCAAGAAGCGGACCAGCATGTCCTTCTTGGTCGCGATGGTTTCGGTGGTGGCGTAGTAGGGGTTGGCGTAGAGTTTCACGCTGGAATCCCACAGTTTGAACTCCACCCGGTCCTCGCCGAGCACGGAGAGGGCGGTGGTGTTGGTGACCCAGCCGGTCACCACGTCCACCTGGCCGGTCATCAGCGGCATCATGTCCGAGCCGATGATCACCACGGTGACGTCTTTGGGATCGATCTTGTTCTTCGCGAGAAGGGCGCGGAGCAGCACCTGGCCGGTGGCCTGGATGCCGACCTTCTTGCCACGGAATTCGGCGGGGCTGCGCACCGGGTTCTTTTTCAGCGAGAAGAAGGCGTAGGGGTGCTGCTGGGCCGAGACGGCGAAGCACTTGATCGGGATGTCCTGCGAGGCGGCGAGCATCAGCGAGGGGCTGGAGGAGACCTGCCCCACCTCGGCCCGCCCGGAGGCGACCACCGCCACGCCGTCATTGTTCGGGCCGCCCGGAAGGATTTTGAAATCGAGCCCTTCGGCGGC